>JAIXVT010000251.1 GCA_027482725.1 Pseudomonadota bacterium
ATCATATAAAAACCCATTTCAGGCCGATGAAGCTCCATCAATGACTTCTGGGGATACGATCCATAAACTTTGATTTCGGCGTCACGATGAAAGGAACGAAGATGCTGAATTCCTTCTTTTGCAAGCCAGCGTATCGCCTCAGCGTTCGGTGAATGGCGATGATTCCCAATAAAAACATAAGATTTACGCTCACTCCAAGGTCGAGAATCCGGCGGACATAGGTTAAAACGCAATGGCCACCAAAGCACCTGTGATGGACTAAGCCCAAAATTTTCACATAGAATTTCCCGCTCGACTTTTGAAATCACCACAACACGATCCACCCGTAAAAAACTCAACAGCTCTCGGTAGCGGTCCGACCTATCACAAGCAGAGTCCCGCTGATACCAACTTCGCTCCCGCTCCCTCCGCAAAAAATGGAGATCTTGGGCTTCGATCCAGGTCTCTGCTTTTGGGAAAAGGTCTTGAATGACGTGCCCCCAGTGTTCCTCGGCGATAAATCGGTCATACACAACGATCAAAGACGCCCCAAGGTCGTCTCTTTGGGTTTTTAGAATAGTCTTCAACTTTTCCTTAGCTTCATTCTCACGATTCAACTGCAAGGGAACCACTCCACCAAAGTCATGGATCCAGCCATGTTTTGAAGCCTCAAACTCTGAAACAGAGGCATAAATTAAGTTTAATGATTGACGTTTTGCCTCGTCGATCCACTGAACCATACGCACCCCGGCCGCCGAAGCCTTAGGCTCCGGCCAAACAGTCCCGAGAATCAATACTGTCGTTTTCAATGCCATAGGCATAGACTTTACCTCAAAATCTATGCAAATTAAGCCACCGCTTGGCATTACCACCACAACTTCTCGACTTCTCGTCGCTCTGCTCCTTGGGAATACTCCTGGGTTCGTTTGGGCCAAAGGGACAACTGATCCCATAGGCGAAGCCTTTGAATCACAGGCCGAGGAGAAACGGAAAAAAGAATTACTTTTCAGAAAAGAGACACAAGAAACCCGAGAAGCCCTTTGTAAAAACCTTTATGCCCAGAAAAAGTGGCATGAACTCGAACGCTGTTCGCTCGACTTAAAAAAATATCCTTTAAGCTTAGATCAGAATGAAAAAACAGCACTATGGATTCTTGAATCACGCTTAGCGTTAGGAAACTCAAACTCCAAACTTGACGTAGCCTACAGGGAACTAAAATCCTACTGGCCAAAACACCCTGAACGCATCCATCGAGCACTAAATTTACAACTTCAATTTGCGATAAAAACTCAAAACAAACAGTTAGAAACCGCAACACGATCCTTAATCGAACGAAAATCTCAGGATGCACGACCATGAGCCCATCAAAATCACAAATCAGCACGCCTTGTCGAAACTTGATTGCCCAAAAAATCTACGAAAAACGAGCTGAAATCGAGACTTGGTTTATTGAGCAATTCAAAAAAACTCCGGCTCCCCTCATGTCATCGGTGGACATCCGAGACTCGGGTTACAAAATCGTTCCGGTAGACTGCAACCTCTATCCCGCAGGATTCAATAACATTTGCGAAGTCGACATTGAGCATGCGCCTGGGATCGTTCGGGGGGAAATTGAAAAATTTTCAAAATCCAAAAACATCTCAATCCCAAAGCGAATCGCAATTTACCCAGAGTCCCACACCTCAAATGCCAACTACATTGAAAATATCTACGTTTTGATGTCAGTACTAAAAGCTGCGGACTTTGATGTGGAATTAGCCTGGCCCAGTTTAGGTCAAGATCCCATAGCGCTTCAATCGGCCACGGGTCATACCCTTCATGCACACCCTATCCAATCACTTTCTCCGGTCCGTTTGTCTTCCGGGTTTGAGCCCGATTGGTTTTTGGTTAATAATGATTTTTCTCAGGGAATTCCGGAGTTCATAAAGGATATCTCTATTCCGATGCACCCTACTCCCGACTTGGGGTGGTTTACCCGGAGAAAGAGCACCCACTTTACTTATTATAATGAAATTGCCGCAGAATTTGCCCGCCAGTTTGACCTCGACCCCTGGACGATCACCGTCGAAAGCGTTGCGGTGGATCAAATCAATTTTGATCTCGGCGTAGGATTAGATCGCATCAAAGACAATGCAGCTCGGGTTCTCGAAAATCAGAAAAACGCATTGAAACAACGTTCAATATCGTCAGAGCCAACAGTATTCATAAAAAATGACTCAGGCACCTACGGAATGGGCATTCATGTTATTCACGACGCAAGTGAACTGGACCAGCTCAATCGTCGGGTCAAAAACAAAATGTCCATGGGAAAAGGAAAAACCATAATAGAGAATGTGATCATTCAAGAGGGAGTTCCTACCCGATATTTGGAAAACGGCGGCGCTTCGGAGCCCGTGATTTACCTTTTTGGAGAGGATTTTTTAGGCGGCTTCTTAAGGACCAATCCCAACCGAGGAGAACTGGAAAACCTAAACAGCCAAGGGATGATCTTTAAAAAACTTTGCTTTTACGATCTACGCTCGTGTCAACTCCCGTGCGAGTTTTCAGACTTCCCAGTCTTGGAAGCAGCTTACGGTACGATTGCAAAATTATCGGCTCTTGCCGCAGGAAAAGAGGCTTATGAAAAACAACACCACTAAAAACTTTGGATTTGGAACACGTGCAATTCATGCCGGACAGCCGCCCGAAAAAACGACCGGGGCCGTGATGACTCCGGTTTTTCAAACCAGCACGTTTGCGCAATCAGGTCCGGCAGATCACAGCGGGTACGAATATGCGCGCACCGATAACCCCACCCGTACCGCATATCAGGCGTGCGTGGCTTCTTTGGAAAATGCCGATTATGCATTAGCGTTTGCCTCCGGACTCGCCACCATCGACACCATCATGCACAGCCTGAAATCCGGCGACCATGTGCTTTGTGGCGACGATCTTTACGGGGGCACGTTCCGACTGTTCTCCAAAGTTATGACTAAATTTGGAATTGAGTTTTCATTCATGGATTTTTCAGATTTAAGTCAGGTTGAATCAGCCATTCTTCCTCACACTAGGATGATTTGGATTGAAACACCGACCAATCCCATGCTCAAAATTTTTGATATTGCAGGAATTTCAAAAATAGCAAAAAGCCGGGGGATTCGAACGGTTGTTGACAACACCTTCATGTCGCCCTATTTCCAAAAACCCTTAGATCTTGGCGCGGACTTGGTGATGCACTCTATCACGAAATACATGAATGGCCACTCTGACGTCATTGGAGGGGTCCTTGCGACCAATGACAAGACTTGGTTTGATGAATTAAAATTCCTTCAAAATGCGGTCGGTGCGGTGCCTGGACCATGGGACTGCTTTTTGGTCATGCGCGGACTAAAAACGCTCCACATTCGAATGGAAGAGCACCAAAAAAACGCACTCAAGATTGCCCGACACCTCGAACAACATCCCGCCGTCAAGAAGGTCATTTATCCTGG
>JAIXVT010000326.1 GCA_027482725.1 Pseudomonadota bacterium
AAAATAAAGTGCGGAGACTTAACCCTTTTGGAATACGCCGCAAAGAAAGATGCTTGCTCAGCCAAATAAGCGTAGGGCTGATCGTCATATATTTTTTGCGCAATTTTTTGGAGGATACGAAACCGTTTTTGCGGGCTCATCTCTCGGCCAGAATCATCGATCATTGCGTCAACTTCGGGCACCGAGTAACTCACATAGTTACTCCCTTTCCCCGCAGCAGATGACGTGTGGAAGAGTTGTTTGGCATCGGCGTTCAAAGATCCCTTGGCCCAACCCATGATGACGGCATCAAACTTTTTGCTGTGAATGTCATCCAAGAGCGCGTTCCACTCTACGGGCTGAACATTGATCAGTATCCCCGATTTTTTGAACTGCTCTTTGAGGATCTGAGCAATCTTGGCGCGCATCGCATTTTCAGAATTAAATTTAATCGAGAACTCAAACTTGGTCTTTTTTCCTTGGATCATTTTGTCCAACACACCGTCTTGATCCGTATCAGCCCAACCCTCTTCTTTTAATAACCCCATCGCTTTTTGCGGATTCAGATGGAACAACCGCTTATCTTGATCCAGCGGGGTGTTGGGCGTGCGTGACCCAAAAGGAGAGTTACAGCGGGTAAACAAACCGTAATAAATTTTGTCGTTGATGGTTTTATAGTCAATCAACTGCGCTAAAGCTTGACGGACTTTTTTTTTTTTTTTTTTAGGATTTTTCATGTTCCATCCCGCAAAAGTATAGGCAGGAGGCGCAGAATTGGGATATTGATTGGCCCAAACCGCTTTTCCTTCTTGAGGTGATTTACCCACCACCGTGCGATCAGGTCCCATAATGCGTACCCCATATTGCTCGGCTGTAGGCTGGAACACATCAAGTTCGCCCTTGATCCATTTCTCATAAGCCAAACCCCAATCCGGAATAATTCGGAACGACAACACCTCCGGATTGAACTGATTTTTATGCTCAGGCAGCTGATCTCCCCACCAATTTTTACGGCGCTCAAATTCCAATTTTTGGTCACGGGAAAAAGTTTTAAACACATACGGCCCGGAACCCACGGGCGCTAGATTCTGTTTTGATTTGTTGAAATCGGCCTCATTCACGAACTGTTTTTTCTGAAGAACCCGGAAGTCCGTATTCAGCTGCTCGATGGTATTGATGGTGGGTTGATCAACCGTAAAACGAAATACCCGATCATCCACTTTCTCGAACTTCAGTCCGTCGAAATAGGCTCTTAAGTGGGCGGCCTCTACTTTCGGATCCATCAGTTTTTGGTAAGTGAATTCGACATCATCACTGGTGATGGGAGTTCCATCCTGCCATGTCGCCCCTTTTCGCAACGTGAACTGCATGACTTTACGGTCTTTGCTGACCTCTAAATTTTCTGCCAAATAAGGATAAAAATCCCACGTCTCATGATCGTGCCCCAAAAATGGCGCATAAAAGTAATCGATGATTTCCCGGGTGTCCGCATCCGTCAATAACAATGGATTTAGTGTCTTAGAGTTACTTCTAAAATGGATGTTAATCGTTCCCCCTTTTTTTGCTGGTGGGAGCTTGCGATAAACGGCACCGGCTGAGGAGTTAATGAAGCTCTTTAACTTTTCGGCCGAATGGGCGGGGGCAAAAACCCCCAAGCCCCCAATCAAAACCGACAAAGGGAGCAATGCTAGGGAAAGTTGCTGGAACGGTTTACGGATGGGCTTCTTCATCATGGCAACGAACCTACTTGAATTAGAGTCTCTTGACAACTGAAACGAAACCCTCAATCTACAATTTAGCAATCTATCAACCTCTAAAGAAGGATCGGACTCATGATTGAAGTCAAGGAACTCTCCAAATTCTATGGACCGAGGCCCGCGATCGACCGCCTCAATTTTTCTATTCAGCCCGGGGAAATCGTCGGATTTCTAGGGCCAAACGGTGCAGGAAAATCCACGACCATGAAGATCGTCACCGGATTTATGCCCGCAACATCGGGGACGGTGACCGTGGCTGGATTCGATGTTTTCGAACAATCCCTTCAAGTGAAGCGAAACGTGGGCTACCTGCCGGAAACTCCGCCCCTCTATTTTGAAATGATCGTAGAGGACTTTTTAAAATTCGCGGCCAAACTCCACGATGTGCCGGCCTCTCAGTTAAAGGCCAAAGTTGATTCTGCATTGGAACGCACTGGCCTCACTCAGGTCCGTAAGCGGATTATTGGAAATCTTTCCAAGGGATACAAGCAACGCGTGGGCATTGCTCAGGCCCTGGTACACGATCCCAAGGTGTTGATCTTGGACGAACCCACCGTCGGTTTGGATCCTGCGCAAATTATTGAGATTCGTGAGCTGATCAAAAGCCTTGCCGGTCAACACACCGTGATCTTGTCGTCGCACATCTTGCAAGAAGTCACCGCAACTTGCCAGCGCATCATTGTGATCAGCAAAGGGAAAATTGTCGCGCAAGACACCATTGAACGCCTCACCACGCAAATCAATCAAGGGGTGATATACGGCCTAACCGTAAAAGCCACCGAAACCCAGGGTATCGAGGCCATTCGGGCGCTGAAGTCCGTAGCGCACGTAGACGTCAGCGGGAACAAACTTTTGGTCGCACTCCATCCGGACCAAGCATCGGAACGCGATCAGATCATTCAGGCTGCCGTGAATGCAAAAATGGGAGTCCTAGACTTTGCTCTAGAGCGCAGGTCATTGGAAGAGGTCTTCTTGGAGCTCACGCACGAACAATCAAACGGAGTTGCATCATGAAAAAATCGTTAACGATTGCGGTAAAAGATTACCGCACTTATTTCACGTCACCGATGGGCTACATCCTTATTGCCGGATTTATGCTTATCATGGGCTGGATGTTTTTTAACAGCCTGACGTACTTTACTCTCCAAAATTTGCAGTACAAACAATTTGGAATGGGCAAGGGCGCAAGCCTGACGGAAGGTATCGTGAAGCCGTTCTTGGGCAACATGAACGTGGTGCTTTTGTTTTTTGCGCCATTCATCACCATGCGATTGTTTGCTGAAGAACGAAAACTTCAGTCCATTCAATTGCTGCTGACATCCCCCATCACTTTGACGGAGCTTGTTGTCGGAAAGTTTCTATCCGCTCTTTTTCTAGTGGGTACCATGGTGCTACTGACCGCGATTTACCCGATAATCTTAGTGGCTTACGGCAACCCCGATGTGGGCACACTGTTCACGTCGTATTTGGGGACACTCCTCTTGGCCAGCTGCTACCTTTCGGCAGGCGTGTTTTTTTCGTCCACGACAGAAAACCAAATTGTTGCGGGCGCATTGACCTTTGCCACAGGTTTGTTTTTTTGGTTGATCAACTGGGCATCGCAGTCGGCAGGCCCCGTATTGGGGGACGTCTTGGAGTACTTATCGCTGATTCAACACTACAATAATTTCAGCCAAGGTCTACTGACCACCACGGACCTCATCTTTTACATTTCGTTTATTGGCCTAGGATTATTCTTCACGCATCGCGTGCTGGATTCCTACCGATGGCGCTAAAACACCTAAGGAACAAGCCATGACAAAAAAATCAGGACAACAAAAATCAAGAGCCGTTTCGTTTGGAGTAAATAGTGCACTCCTCACCCTTGTGGTGATTGCGCTTGTGGGAGTGGTTAATTTTTTGGGACAGCGGTACACCAAAAAATTCGATCTCACCAAAAACAAAGTTCATACGTTTTCGGAGCAATCGGAAAATGTGATTAAAAACCTTAAATCAGAGGTCATCGCCACGCTTTACGGAACACCGCAAAGCAAGGAGCGGTTCAAACCCTTGTTGGATAATTACAAATCCATCAGCACGAAATTCAAAGTGGATTTCGTAAATCCGGATAAGGATCCAATTCGGACCAAAGCTGCCGGGATTAAACGAATGGATACCCTGGTACTCGAAACCGAGGGGAAAAAATCCACGGTAGAAGATTTGACCGAAGAGAAAATCACCAACGCATTGATCAAGCTCACCAAAACGACAACGCAGGTGATCTGCTCAGTGACAGGGCACGGAGAGCCGGGATTCAGCGCAGGAAGTGCCGAGGGATTTGACGCGGTAAAAAAAGGACTTGAATCCCAGTCCTACCAATTACGCGAATTTGCGTTATCGAGTGAACCCAAAATTCCGGCGGACTGTGGCGCGGTGGTTATTTTAGGGCCAAACCGGGCTTTTTTCCCTGCGGAAATCAAGACCCTGTCTGATTACTTGGATCAGGGCGGACGCTTGGTTGTAGGCCTTGATGCTCAAATCACTGCGCAAGACGCTGGCGCGGAATTCAAGGCACTCTTAAAGACTTGGGGCGCTGATGTAAAATCCGGACTCTTGATTGATCCGGTTTCACGCATGATGGGGGTTGATGCCTCTGTTCCGATCATTGCCGAATTCAACACGGGAACAGCGATCGGAAAAGACTTTAAAACCCAGTGCTATTTCCCCTTTTCTCGTCCCGTCGAAGTCGTGAACCCGGCTCCAGAGGGTTTAAATACTCAATGGGTGGGCAAAACGACACCCAAATCTTGGAACGAAACCAACATGGCCCTTATCTCTAAAGGGCAAGTGGAATACAATCCGGGTGCAGACCAGCAAGGTCCGATCACCATTGGTGTTGCTTCTTCGGGAAAGCGAAAGGGCACAACTCCCGCGCGTGACGCCAGATTGGTCGTATTTGGATCCGCGCAATTTGCCAACAACAATTACGCACGTTTTGGAGGCAACCAAGACTTGATCTTGAATGCGATTTCTTGGGTGGTCGAAGACGAAAGCTTGATTTCCATCCGCGCCAAGGAAGATGAAGAAGGTCGCCTTGAGTTATCGCAAAATCAAGGTATTGCGGTGTTTTGGCTCAGTGTGATTTTGATTCCGTTATTGGTCACGGTATCTGGAATTGTGATCTGGGTCCGACGTAAAAAACTGTAGTCAGGAGAAATATCGCCATGTCACAGCCCAACTGGAAACCCACTTTGATCTTATCTGCAACACTCTTTGGTGTGGGATTAGGCGCATATTGGTTGGAGTTTAAACGGAAACCTGAAACTGAACAGGCTGAGAAACGGGGCCGCAGTCCGGGAGGACAAAAAGACTCTCAAAGTGTGACCCAGATCAAGCTACGATCTGCGACAGGACAAACGTTTGAGTTTGGCAAATCCAATGGATCTTGGGTGATGCTGGCTCCGCAAAAGCTTCCGGCAGACAGCTTGAATCTTACGGATTTTATCGACCGCTGGGCAACCCAAGAAGCGCAAGAGGTATTATCGTTAAAAGAAGAAACACCAGAGAAGCGCAAAGAACTCCTCAAAGCCTATGGGTTAGATGACGAGCGCCGGACAACCAAAAATGCGCGCGTGGATCTGACTTTGGGGGAAGGAAAGACCATCAGCCTCAGTATCGGTGACGAACATCCCTTGGGTGGAAAATTGTTTTTAGGTGTGGAAGCCCAAGGCAAACTGAACGATGAGTCTGTTTTTTTGGTGGATAGCGCCTGGAATGAAAGCTTGAATCACGACGTGTTTTATTTCCGCGATAAATCTGTCGTGAATTTTGATCGCGTGGATGTAACCGAGGCAAGTTTGGAGGTTGCAGGAAAAAAGCTATCGCTCAAAAAGTCAGACGCCCAGTGGTCTGCAAACGGTATTGCTTTGGATGGAGATTTGGTGGGCACATGGCTTGCCACTATTGCAGGACTCAAGGCCAAGGGATTTCCAACAAAACCCCAAGGCGGGCGCGTAGCTAAGATTTCTGTGGAACTACCCAACGCCCCTGAACTCAAGAGGATTGAATTTACCGTCTATGAAAAATCCCCGTCTCTCTTTGTAACCCGTTCCGGATCTGCGGAAGTTTTTGAATTGGACGCGGGAATAAAGGCTCAGCTTTTTAAATCCGTGAATGACCTGCGACCCAAAAAACTGCTCACAAGCGACGATAAGTCCCGGATCACCCGAGCCGTTTTTAGTA
>JAIXVT010000237.1 GCA_027482725.1 Pseudomonadota bacterium
GCTCGTGTGAACTTAGCTCCTCTTGCTTACGGTGCTGGTGTAAAAGGTAAGATTCTGGACGCTGCAAGCTATGGAGTTCCAACGGTATCAACATCCCTAGGAATAGAAGGACTTTCGGATAAGAGTGAAGCTCATTTTCCGGGATTAGTCGGAGAAAGAGGGCACTTTATGGCTTTGGCTGATCGGCTTTATCATGATGAAGTGCTTTGGACTACTTGCGTGGAAAGGGCGGGTTCTTTTTTTCCTGCTCCTTTTTCCCTGCCCTTTCAAGAGAAGCAGGAGACCGATCCGGGACAGGTTTTATTGAGCGCGAGCGGATGGCTGCGCGACGCTCTGAGATTTGAAGCTCATTTTGGCCGACGTTATTTTTCACGGTGGATTGAACTAAAGGAGCGTTCTGGACAGTAGAGGGGGTATTCGGGTTAACGTCGTCGTCATTGTTATCAAACCAGAACACCGAAAAAAAAGTTCCTGTAAATGCGCCCACGACCAATGATGCCAGTTTTGTCGACCATTTCACATCAATTCATCGACAAAATACAGGTTCTGCTTTATCTCTTTTTTAATTTTATCGAGTGAATCGGTAGCCCATCTTTGATGAATAGGCGTTCAAAAAGAGTTACTTCTGGAATTTTTAAGGCATGGCGATTGGGGTTGTCGGCGTGAAGATCAAACGTTTTTTCAAAAGGGTCGAACAGATCCAAACAAGAGCTGATTTCCTGAAGCATAAAATCAAAATACTCGGCGTGATCCGTTTTAATGTGAAAAACTCCCCCGGTTTTCAGAGTGGGCGCAATCCGCCTCAACCAATCCTGATCTGCGGTCCGGTTTTTCTTTTGTGACTTTTTCGGCCAAGGATCGGGAAAGTAAAGATAGAGAAAATCAATTTCTCCGGGAGCGAACATATGGTGGAGTCGCTCGGCATTAGCTCGAAACCCGAGTATGTTTTTTAGTTTTCGGTCTCTGATTTTTTCAGAGAGCCGGTAAATTTGTTTTACTTTCCAGTCGAGCCCGATGTAGCGATGATCTGGATTTTTTGCAGCCCACTCGATGACGACGTGTCCCGCATTGCATCCGATTTCAACATGAAGTGGGGCGGGGGGAGTCCCCTGCTGAAGGCTTGAGCTTGTGACCGAGTACTGTAAAAATTGGGATCTCCAATTTCCTCGGTGGGCTTCGGTGGCGTGATCCAAATAACTCAATGACTTGAGATCTGGAGTAGGGTCTTTAAGTTTGAACCAATAAGGGTTCTTGCTTGTTCCGTATTGAAAGTCGGTTTCGAAAGCTTCCGGGCGACTGCGGTTTTCCATGGATACGTTTCAGTTTAACCTTGTTCGGGCCCAAGAGTGAATCTTAAGTTTTTCAATTCAATCCTGAGCCCGTACAAGTTTGCGTATCAAACCGTAAGGGTCCCGAAAACTTTCATTAACCGATCAACTTGAGTGCAGACTGCGGGTTGGCGTTGGCTTGTGCAAGCACCGAAATCCCCGCTTGCGACAAGATGTTCAGCTTTGTAAGCTCCGAGGTTTCGTGAGCCATGTCGGCGTCACGAATCCGAGAACGAGCGGCATCTAAGTTTTCGCGATAGATGTTCAAATTGTTAATCGTTGAGGTGAGTCGGTTCTGCATTGCTCCAAGGGATGAACGATTTTCATTGAGCTTGTTCATCGCAAAATCAATTTTCTCCAAGTTCATTTGGGAAGATTCTTTGGATTTTGTAGTGACATCACCGATGTTCAACGACTCTAAAGAGATGTTTTGTTGGCCAGCGTTGTAGATCATTCGGTCCTGAACAGGATCGTTCTTTGTGCCCACTTGGATTTCAAGCGGTCCTGCCGTCCCATCAAGTAGCTTGGTGCCGTTGAAAGCCGTTGTGCTGGCAATTCGCGAAACTTCTTCTTTAAGTGCTTGCACTTCTTTATCGACGAATGTTCGCTCAAGGTCACCGATGGTATCGGTTGCGGATTGGATCGATAATTCCCGAAGGCGAACGAGAATGTTTGATACTTCGTTCATGGAGCCTTCTGCCACTTGGACGAGCGAAATCCCGTCCTGAGCGTTTCTTCCGGCTTGACCCAAAGAACGTGTTGTGGCGCGGATTTGCTCGCTGATGGCTAAACCAGCGGCGTCGTCTCCGGCTTTGTTGATGCGATTACCGGATGATAACCGCTCTAATGTGGTTTCTTGAGATTGGCGACTCATGCCTAACGAGCGTTGAGCAGCCATTGCTTGGATATTGGTATTGATACGCAGACCCATGTCTTTTTCCTCCTAGATCACTGTGGTCATTTCTTTTTCCTCCGTGAGTTTCCCTGGTCTCATGACTCGGGGTCGCGCAGTTCTTCGCGTGACAGCTTTGTATCGGGATGGTGGAAGTATTGCTTTAGGAAAAAAATGCCTAAAAATAGGGGTTTTTTGCAAAAAAACAAGTCAATTCGTTGTCGAATTGCTCGGTTATGGTATGATTTTGACGAAAAGAGCACGTTATGAACAAACCTTTAGATCCGGCACCTCCAAACCCAGAACAAGAGCCCTCACCGAATTCTCCGGATCAATCCAGAAAAGATTCACTAGGAATCCCCATGAATCGAAGTCCGTGGGGTTTGTTTGCGGTGATTCAAGTGGTCGTCGCTGTCGGGATGGGAATACTGATCTGGGTGATGTACTCGTTTCATCAAGGTGCAAAAATCGAGTAGCTTCTTAGATCTGTGGTTTTATTGTGGAAACAGAGCATAACAAGACATCCGTTTTTGAAATCGCACTCAAAGTGTTTAGCGCAACCACGCTCGACGACAAATGCCATGCTTGGAATTTCCCTTTTTCTGATGTTGATTTTGATGCGCCTCCCTCTGTTCCGTCTCCCCTCGGAAGCATGGATCCGGGAAAGCTTGATTTCAGGGCAACAGAATCTTTGCCCTTTCCCAGCACTAAAGAATTTAAGGACGCGCGCGCACGAGCAATCGCCCTGTATTTTTTTGCCAACCATGAGCTTTTGGCCATCGATTCCATGGCTTATGTCCTTCTAAAATTTCCCCAAGCTCCCGTTGATTTTTTAAGGGGAGTCTATGGAACGCTCAGGGATGAACAGAAACACTTGATGAAATATGCTCAGCGAATGAAAGAGCTCGCCGGATTCGACGTCGGCGATTTCAAAATGAATTCGTATTTTTGGCAGCATCTCAAGTCGATTCAGTCTCCCAAGGATTATGTCTGTCGGATGAGTCTTGTGTTTGAGCAAGCCAATCTTGATTTTGCGGCAGAATACGCGGAACACATGCGGACGTCGGGTGACGCAGTTTCCGCAAGTATTTTGGATTCTGTTCTTCAGGATGAGATTTCCCATGTGCGCCACGGAGTACAGTGGCAATCTTACTTTTTTGATCGTGAACAAGCGAGTGAGTCGTCTTCACAGGTGTCTTTAAATCTGTGGGAGGATTTTGTAAAATCCATACCTTTTCCCTTAAATGCCCGTAGGGCGCGGGGGAATAAGTTTTTTGGAGAGCCGAGGCTTCAAGCCGGGTTGTCTCGGGATTTTGTGGATCGTATCCGAATTGCAGGGGGATCTCGGGGACGCGCACCGTTGGCTTGGCACATCAATTTGGGGGACGAACGCATTGAGCGCGATCTTGAAACTCTCCCCGCTTGGTGGGCTTTGGAAAGTGATCAGGTTGTGGTACGCCGATGTCCTGATTTAGAGTGGCAAAAATCGGTGTTTGCTCTGCGGGAGCAACTTCCTGAATGGGTGCAAAACCCTGGTCCTACGGCGAAATGGGCGAGGTGGGACGACGTTAAACATTCTGAAAAAAATGATCCCCGTTGGGGCCGGATTTTCTTTGAGGGTTTGATTCAAAAACCGAAGGCTTTGGTGATGTCGACCCAAGACCTTATGGATTCTTTCAGCGTTATCCGTGAGCTTGCACAGGGACCGACTGAGAAACTGATTTTTAAATCGAATCACGGTGTTTCCGGGCGAGGGCACATTGTGCTTTCCCTTGCCCATCTCCAAGAGGACCATTGGCCCAAACTCGTACAAGAAAAATTAAAAAACCAAAATCAATGGGGAATAGAGCGCTATTATGATCGGATTTGTGATTTTTCGAGGCAAATCGAGTGGAATTCTCAAACTCAGGAGTATCGCGTTCACGATCCCCGTATTTTTTTTGTGGACGGTCGGTTTCAATATCGTGGAACCGAGCTTAGAAAAGGTGATCGCCAGATCTTTGTGAATGCCATAGAGGAAAGTCAAGACCCGCTCCCGCGTATCCTCGAGTTTTTGAAGTTGAATCACATCAGTCACCCGATCGGGTTGGATGGGTTTATTTTTTTGGACGAAAATGGCGTCAGGAAAATTCGCTGGGTGTCTGAAATTAATCTGAGATTTACCATGGGGTGGGTTGCCTTAAAATTAGAGAGGTATTTTCCAGGAAATCAATTCCGCCTATTTTCTCGAGCCGATCTGAAGCAGAGGGGGGTGGGTACGTTTCTTGAATTGGAGAATCAACTCAAGTCGGAGGAGAGATTTTGTGCTGCGGTTACGCCCACGCGAACGGCGCAAAGGCTCTGGGGTGCCGTTTGCACGGGATGAGTTTTTTAGATCAGATTTATTCCACTTATCACAAGAGGGAATATCTTGGACTTGATCCTTTAGGGATTCTGGATCAGTACAGGGGTAAACCCCATCTTACCGAGCTTTGTGTTTTATCAGGATTGATGGCCTTTGGACGAGTCGAGCGGGTGCGGGTTGCGACCGAGAGCTTAATTGATCGTGTTGGGTTGAATTCTGAAGAATTTTTTGATGAGCTTCTGCAGGGTTCGCCTGAAAAAAATTTTTTCCCGAAAATCAAAGGTTTTGTTCATCGTATTTACCGCGACCATGATATCTGGCTGTTGTTAGAGTGTTTTCGCTACTCTCATCTTGAGCATGGGAGCATTAAGGCGCATTTTGAATTTTACTTTAAGGGGGAGGACACGGTGGGGCCCGCGTTGAGCGCGGTGATAGCGGATTACTTGGGCGTCGTAAAAAAATCCCGACGAAAATCAACGCCAATGACCGCTCATCTTTTTAATTCGCCCGCTTTAGGTGGGGCATGTAAACGATGGCTAATGATCCTGAAATGGCTTGTTCGTCCTGACGATGGAATTGATCTTGGTCTATGGAATGCAGTAAATGAAGTGAATAAAATAAATGAAATAAATAAAATGAATAGTCGCATTACACCTGCGCATCTGGTGATGCCCTTAGATGTTCATGTGACCCGGTTTGCAGTAAGTCAAGGTTGGATTAAATCGATGTCAGTGAATTGGAAGCAGGCTGTAAGAGTAACCGAATCCCTAAGACGTTTTGATCCGCTCGATCCCACTAAGTACGATTTTGCGATTTGCAGGGCTGGGATGCTTAAGGTGCGGGGTCAAGGATAGCTTTTTTGGGTTAAAAAAATATTTAATCTTCGGGTTGACGGACGCATGGTTTTTAATTAAATCGGTGTGCGGGATGATTCTACGTGCATGGGTGCTTGGGGCTTTGTGTGTTTTCGGAGTTCACTTAGGAAGCTTGGGTCACGCGCAAACCCCAGTTCTCCAGAACTACTGTGTTGCACTTCGGTGCAGTTTGGGTTTCGAATCCCCAAAAGCTCTTCCGTTGCCATTTTCGTCACAACCGTCTTCGGGCCTCGATGCTCCGGTCGAAGATCGTCCGACATTTAAAAAACTTCGCATCGTTACACGAAAAGAGTTTACTCCATTTCCGATGTACGGCGTTGTTTCTCTGATTCTTGCGGATTCTAGCGCTACGGCCGCAAAAATGGTTTACGAACAGGTGTATGCTGCCATTGCCCACCAGTATTGTCGCCAAGGCGCTGTAGCCTACGTCTGGGAGCTTTTTGAACAGGAGTTGCCCGATGCCTGTAGACTTCCAGTGTAGTAGTGAGGGTTGTAGTAGTGACTCTGTAGAGGATATTTAGATTCCTACCCACAACTTGTGGACATCATCGTGATCATCCAAGTCCCGCAAAAACTGCGATGCTTCTTCGAGTGCCGCTCCGGTGAGTTCGACTTTGTTTTTAGCAAAAAATCCGATTTCACTTTTGGCAACACCTAGGCCTTGGGCAACAACCGCATCCCTCACCGATTCAGACTGGGTGGGATCGGTATACAAGCGGAGTAGCCAACCTGATGTTGATTCATCGTCCTCAACCCATTCGAAATCATCTGCGCCTGATTCAATGGCTATCGCCTCAGGGTCAGATTTACTTTTCTGTTCTGCCGTCATGGTGACATCTACGGCGCCCTTGCGATCAAACATCCAAGCGACCGATCCCGCTGCTCCAAGTTGGCCGCTTCGAAACAGAACCCGGATGTCTGCCGCTGTACGGTTCCTGTTGTCGGTCAAGCATTCGACCAGCACGGGCACCTGATGCGGGGCAAATCCTTCATATACTATTGTTTCGTAAGTTATCGCGTCGGCACCGTTTCCGGTGCCCCGCTTAATCGCACGTTCTATCGTATCGCGTGTGACCGAAGCTTTTCTTGCGTCATCTAAAGCGGTCCTGAGACGAAAATTGGAATTCGGATCGGATCCCCCCAATTTTGCTGCAACCGCAATTTCTTTTGCGATTTTTGAAACGATTTTTCCTTTTTTATCTGCGGCAGCTTGCCGCAAAGAGTGTTTCCACTGCGCACCCATAATAACCTCTGTTGTTATTCTTGTTTCATGGCAAGCAATCGGAACGTTCTGAATTCCGCAGCACCCGCCGTATATAAGATTTTTCTCAACGTTTCGTACTTTACACGCTTATCCGCTTGGATCGCGATCAATCCATCAAAGGGAAGAGGATTCCCGTCAGCGTCCCGAGCTTCAGATTTTGCCCGTAATACTTCTGCCTTTTCGCGAGCCCGGTTGAGCGCGTCGTAAAGCCGAACAACGCGCAACCCGCCTTCATCCAAGTCCTCATCCCTAAATTCGTAAGACAGGGACGCTCCCCCATCAATAGCTCCGGGGGATTGTACGAATTCGACAATGCGTTGGTTTTCAAAGGTGATCGCTTCGGGAGTTACAATCAGATGAAGGCTGTCTGGGGGATTATCTTGGGATTTGGATAGGGGAAGTTTGATTCCTGGAACCGACGTGAACGAATTGGTACTGGTTTGATAACTTTTGAGGAGAAAAACAAGAATGATCACAAGGATGTCCATCATAGACGTCAACTGGAGTTCAAAGTCTTTATGAATTTTTTTCCTGGAGCGTCGGTTTCGAATATTGGTACGACTCATGAGGATTCTCCCGATCCCAAGAGGTTACCAAATACCACATCCGAGAATAAGGTTTTCACCTGTTCGTCCACTCCTGTTTCAGGATTTACTGCGCTCATCGGGGGGTCTGTTTTTTCGAGTAAACGGATAGCATCCATGAGCCCGATAATGGTGTCGTAGGGTGTCGTATCGTTTGGCACGAGAATCACTTTGTTTTCCCGGGGAAATTTTTGTTTGATGCCCAAAAGGGTTTCGTGAATTTTTGGGAGATCCGGTTGTTCTCCTTTATGCGGCACCGAAACCGAGGGAACCAGCTCAAAAGGTGACCAGATCAGAACCTCTCCCGGCTTGATCGTGATGGTGAGTTGGAGTGGGCGTTCTTTAAGTTGTTGTTCGTTTTCTGAACTCGACACAATGGGGAGGGGGGATTCGATCATGGTGAGGCTCATGAAAGCCATTGTGTACATGAGAAACGCAATCATCGTCACCAAAGCATCCATCATGGGTACGAGGTTCACCATGACTTCTTGGGGTTGAGTGCGACGTCGGGACGATGGGCGTTTAAACATGATTGAGTTTACCGCTTTAACCTATTTTTTTTCCGAAGAGTGTTGAACCTGACGGGCTGAGAGTAAATCCAACAGTTTCACGGAATGCTCATCGATTTCGCCCAATATCCGCTGGGCCTGAGACGAAAGCATGGAGTGGGCAATCATGGTCACGATCGCCACCACTAACCCAAATGCAGTAGCAAACATGGCTTCCGAAATCCCCGCAGAAAGGATCGCTTGGCGTTGGGCTGGGTCGGCCATTGCGACCGCCGCAAACGATTTAATCAATCCTGAAATTGTTCCCAATAGACCCAAGAGTGTTGCTACGTTTGCGATCAACGCTAAGTAGGGGAGGTTCTTCTCTAGGCTCGGAATAACTTCAAGACTGGCAGCATCAATAGCGTTTTGAATTTGTTGCTCGTCTTTGGATGCTCGCATGAGACCTGCTTTAATGACCCGGGCCAGAGCAGCTTCTTTGGCTCCATTGCAAACGCGGAGTGCGCCGTCCAGATCATTCGCTAAAATGTACTTTTGGATCTCGAGCATGAACGAAGACCCTTTGATGTTCAATTTGGAGTAGAGGCGCACCGATCTTTCGATGATGTATCCGAGCGAAACGGCTCCCGATAAAAAGATAAACCACATGGCAAGCCCACCATGTTGAATTGCTCCCATCATGCTTAGTGCAGCGGTCTGTTGTTCCATAGTGCCCACACAATAAACAAAAACCCCAAGCCCGACAAGAGCTTAGGGTTTTTCAAGAGAAGTTCAACGGCTGTCGTAGAAGCCGGAAATGGACCGGCACCGTCCTTGGATGAGACGTTTGGATTAGATGTTTTTTTGAATCAACTGCAAGAAAGCATCTTTGGGTTGATTGCCCACCAGTTGATCGACAACCTGGCCATTTTTTACAAATAAAATAGTAGGGATCCCACGGACCTTAAAGCGTTGTGCCGATTCGGGATTTTCGTCCACATTGCATTTGATAACTTTTACTTTTCCTTGGTACTCATCTGCGAGGGCATCGAGCGTTGGGGCTAATGCGCGACAAGGGCCGCACCATTCTGCCCAAAAATCAACCAAAGTTAATGAGTCGCTCTGGAGCACGTCGTTGTCAAATTGAGAATCCGTCGTGGTTAAAACATTTTTTGAGTTCGCCATGGCCTTTAAGGTATCACTAAGAACTATGGACTCAAAACAAGATTATGAATCAACAGCTCGCGGAGCTGCCCGGGGATATATTTTGGAAACTTTTGCGGTGACGCAGGCGGCACAAAAGCGGTTTATCGAAACTCAGCTAGAGGCATTGATTGATGCGGCAGGGGTTGTTCATGAGTCCTTAAAAAACGGGGGGCGGGTTTTGATCTGTGGTAACGGAGGGTCGGCTTCAGATGCTCAGCATATGGCTGCCGAAATGGTGGGGAGAATGCTCGTGGAGCGGCGCCCGTTGTCAGCCCTTGCGCTGACCACCGATACGTCGATCATTACGGCTGTGGCAAATGATTACGATTACGAGAGCATTTTTTCAAAACAAGTCGAAGCCTTAGGGCGTGCCGGAGACGTACTGATTGCGATATCGACAAGCGGGAATTCGAAAAATGTGATCAAGGCAGTGGATGTTGCGCGGCAAAACAAGCTCAAGGTGGTTTCGTTTACTGGAGGTTCGGGTGGGAAGCTCAAGGCATTGTCTGACGTGAATCTGAACGTAGAGCTTGCGCCCAATTCCAGTCGGGTTCAAGAGACCCACCTGTTTATTGAGCACTCGATAGTGGACGTGGTCGATAGATTCTTCTTTAAGTTTTGATCTCAAGGTATCCCTTTCAGATCATGACAGAATTTTTGCCGGTAGAATCAAAAGTTTCCGCAGATTCCAAAGTTTCACTCGCTGGGCGAGGGAGAAGGCTCGTTGCCCGAAGTCTGGACTTCCTGATTGCTCTTCTTCTTGCGGTGAGCATCCCCTTGGGGTTGGGTTTGGTTTGTGGGATGGCTTACGTTGCAATTGCAGATGCGCATGGGTCGCTTGGAAAGCGTTGGTGCGGACTATCGGTGTTGCGCCATGGGCAGCCACTGCGTTGGGATTTTTCTGTTTTGAGGAATGCGTCCTTTCTTCTTGTTTTTATTCTCATGATGATTCCGTTTTGGGGCTGGTTTCTTGCCCTTTGGGTAACGCCAACGGTTTTCATCATTGAACTTGTTTTCTTTTTTCGTTCGCCCCGTGGACACCGCTTGGGCGATATTTTGGCCGATACTGAAGTCGTTTTCAAAGGAAAGTTATGAAGCCGTTTAAAACGCTGTACCTTGTTGATATTTCCTCTTTTATTTTTCGTGCGTTTTATGCAATCCGTGAACTCAATACCGCATCCGGGCAGCCCGTAAATGCCATTTACGGTGTCGCCAACCAACTCTCGCGGTTGATTGAGGTCAAGCAACCCGATTACCTTGCCGTTGTTTATGATTCCAAAGAGCCTTCGTTTCGTAAAACGCTTTATTCCGATTATAAAGCCAATCGAGATGCTCCGCCCGAAGCGCTTATTCCTCAGTTTGACGGTGTTGAACAGTTGATTCGCGCGATGAAAATTCCTTCGTTTCGCAAATCGGGAATCGAAGCGGATGACTTGATTGCCACGGCTACAAAAAAGTGGATTGATCTTGATCCCGAGCACAACCGAGTGGTGATTGTTTCCGGGGATAAGGACCTCATGGCCTTGGTGGATTCCCGGGTTCAGATTTGGGATACCATGAAGGAAGTCTTTTACTCCGAGCACGAGGTCATAGAAAAATTTGGCGTACGCCCAGATCAGATCCGCGACTATCTCTCCATCGTTGGCGATAGCTCGGATAATATCCCTGGGATTTCCGGCTTGGGCGCTAAAGGTGCCGTGGCTTTGCTCCAGGAGCATCAGACGCTAGAAAACATCATCGAAGCGGCTAAGTCCGGAAAAATTTCCGGAAAACGTGCCCAGAACATTATTGACGGACAGGCATCCGCAAAAATTTCCCAAGAATTGGCAACCCTCAAAATGGATTGTGAAATGGATTTGGATAATGACTCTGTCATGTTCACGTTTCGCCCGGATGAAAATTTGTTTCATTTGCTGAATCATTTTGAATTCAAAACTTTAGAAGCAAAATGGCGAAAGAAAATCCCAACTCCAAATGCCTCAGGGAATCACAGGGATTCCCAAGATGGGACCCAGGCCGAGTTTAATCTCGGTGGACCGCCGTTATCGTCGGTACGCAATGATTTTCCGCACCTCTCTTTTATTTGTGTCAGGGATAAAGATTCCTGGGCCCAGTTAGTGGATTTAATTAAAGAAA
>JAIXVT010000060.1 GCA_027482725.1 Pseudomonadota bacterium
ACACTTTTAAAAAATGCACTCGGAGTGGTTGCGGTATTAGTGCTGTCTCACATCATTCAGATCCGAAACGTTTCGATTTCTGACCACGTCAAAAACGGTATCGAGTCGGCAGGATTAAAGTCACTTTTGACCTCCGCACCCGAATCTCACGAAAGAGCCGACGAATCCGACCTGAGACGTGTGATCGCACGGTCACAGCGCAAATAAAAGACCCCCCGGAAATCAAATTCCAGAGGGTCTTTATTCATCACTTCAAGACTCAATTCTTTTACTTTGCGGTCCCCGCGTTTGTAGACGCTTTTTTAGCGTCTTTGACTTCGGCAACCGCGTAATCTTGGGATTGGGCAGCACATTGAGCACCCTCGTTTTTAGTCCGTGTGACACCTGCTTGCGCCGATACCCCAAACTGAACTGCAACTATTCCTAACAAAATTAAAGTTTTCATCATATCTCCTTCTATTTTAGCCGATACCCTCACCTCTCTCTAGTGCAGTAAGCTTGCCAAAGTCAGAGATGACCCACGGGTACGGCAACATAAGGTAATCATTAAATAAAAAATCCCCGGCAAGCTTGCACTTACCGGGGACCAAAGTTTAAACAAAACACCTGTCTAAAAATTAGGCAGATTTTACCTACTTTTTAGGCTTAAAGATATGAATGGCGTGACCCAGCGCAACCTCGGCCGCCTCCATAATCGTCTCAGGCAAGGTAGGATGCGCATGCACCGTGAGCGCGATATCCGCCACGTTTGCACCCATTTCAATGGCAAGCGTGGGTTCCGCAATAAGATTGGAGGCTTCGGCACCCACAATATGGCAGCCCAAAAGACGGCCCGACTTGGGATCGGATAAGAGCTTCACAAATCCTTCGGGCTCATCAACCGATAAGGCACGTCCGTTCGCGGCATAAGGAAAAACGCCCACAGTTACCGGGATGTTTTTCTGCTTGGCCTCGGTTTCGGACAATCCCACTGACGCTATCTCTGGATCGGTAAAGATGACTGCCGGCATGGCCTTCACATCATAAACGGTTTTCATTCCCGCCAAAGCTTCTGCGGCGACGATTCCTTCTTTAGAGCCTTTATGGGCCAAAAGCGGCTGACCTGCGATATCACCGATAGCAAAAACATTGGGGTTTGTGGTCTGACGTTTTTCATTCACGATCACAAAACCTTTGGAATCTACTTTGACTTGCGCACGGTCCAAGCCTAAATTTTGAGAATTGGGAGTGCGACCTATCGTCACCAAAACTTTGGAAAACGTTTTTTCGGTCACTCCTTGTGCCCCTTGAAATTTTACTTTCACCGAGTCTTTTTGCTTTACAACTTCTTTGACCGTGGTCGAGGTAAGAATCTCCACTCCACGCGACTTGAGTTTCTTTTCGATCACTTTGGTCAAATCGGGATCAATAATCCCAAGCAAACTTGGACCTGCCTCTACCACAGTGACTTGAGATCCAGCTTTAGCGTAGAACGTCCCTAGCTCAAGCCCGATATAGCCGCCGCCTACGCACAACAAAGACTCAGGGAGTTCGGTTTGATCCAATCCTCCGGTAGAATCCAATACGAATTTCTGATCGACTTCGAATCCTGGAATTTCCGCAGGCCGTGAACCGGTCGCAATAACGGCCTGTTTAAAGTTTACCGTTTGAGTTCCACTTGCGGTTTTTACTTGGAGAGATGAAGGGCCCGTAAACACCGCATCACCAGAGATCACTTGGCATCCGTTAGCTTTAAGCAACTGCGCAATCCCACCGGTGAGCTTTTTGACCACCTCCCCTTTCCAAGACATGAGCTTTTTAAAATCAAGCTTTGCACCCGAGGTACTGATCCCCATGGTGTCGGCATGTTTTATTTTTTCAAACGTAGTTCCCGCATGGATGAGGGCCTTGGACGGAATGCATCCTCGGTTCAGACACACGCCACCCACTTCGGCGCGCTCGATTACGGTGACTTTTTTTCCAAGCTGAGACAATCGGATCGCACACACGTATCCGGCGGGCCCTGCTCCGATCACTACGGTTTCTGCATTAAGGGGCGAAGAATTCTGACTCATGACTAACCTTTCTTGATCCCTACTCTAAAAACATGAGCGTGGGGTTTTCGATAACTTCAATAAACGCTTTCATGAATTCGGCCGCGATGGCTCCATCCACGATGCGGTGATCCAAAGAAATCGAAAAATAAGTCCAATCCCGGATCGCAATTTTCTCGTTGCCATTGATCACTTTAACCACGGGCTTACGGGAAATTTTATTGAATCCCAGAATAGCCACTTCGGGGTAATTGATCACAGGCGTCGCAAACAAGCCACCGATGGACCCGGCGTTGGTCAACGTAATCGTAGACCCGGTCAAGTCAGCAGAGGTAAGTTTTTTCCGACGCGCGCGGTCCACAAGATCTTGGATTTCACGTGCAATTTGAAATACGGATTTGGACTCCACGCTTTTTACCACGGGCACGGTAAGGCCGTCATCGGTCTGCACGGATAGCGCAATGTTGTAGTACTTCTTGATCACAATCTCCTGCTTGGCTTCGTCAAGCGTGGAATTCATGATCGGGAATTTACGGAGCGCACTGACCATGGCCTTCATGACAAACGGCAAATAGGTCAACTTAACGCCCTGTTTTTCGGCCATTGCTTTTGCTTTGGCGCGGAGTTTTACCAATTCGGTGACATCTGCTTCTTCGACGTACGTAAAATGCGCGGCGTTGTGTTTAGACTCACGCATTTTTTCGGCGATTTTTTTACGAAGTCCTCTAAATCCGATGCGCTCCTCGATCAGTGCGCCGCCTCCACCAACAGGGCCCGAATAAGAGACCGCGGGAGCCCCCCCCGCTGAAGGTCGATCCAAATCTTCCAAAAGGATGCGGCCATGAGGGCCTGATCCAGCCACTTGGGTGAGATCAATGCCCTGTTCCCGAGCCGTTCGACGGGTGTACGGAGATGCCAAAACATCAGCCGAATGCGTAGACGCAGCCTGAGCCACGGGTGCCGACGCTGCCGGTACAGGCGCTGATGTCGATCCGACCGAAGCATGGGCGGGAGAAGCCGCTACCTTTGAACTGCTAACTGAACTACTGGCTGAACTGCTAACCGAACTGCTGGCGGTTTCGGCGGTTAAAATCACTTGATGAACTTTCACCACTTCGCCTTCTTTGGCGTTCAGAGACGCGATTTTTCCGGAAAATGGGGAGGGGATTTCTATTGTCGCTTTGTCCGTCATGATTTCGCAAAGCGGCTGATCATCTTTAACGCTGTCTCCTGTTTTTACCAACCATTTTACCAACTCACCTTCGTTCACGCCCTCGCCTAGCTCGGGTAACTTGAATTCCATAATCATTTCCCTTTCTGTTGATGGATTAAACCTTCGATAAACAACTCTGCTGCACGATAACTGGAGCGCACCATGGGTCCAGCCGCAACATACAAAAATCCTTTGGCTTTCGCCAATTCTTCTAATTCAGAAAACTCCTCGGGGGTCACGTATTTTTCCACAGGCAAATGATTCATCGAGGGACGCAAATACTGACCTAAGGTGAGCACATCGACATCGGCTTTACGAAGATCATCAAACGCCTGAAGGAGTTCTTCCCGTGTTTCCCCTAGACCCAGCATCAGTGACGATTTTGTTTTTAACGCAATTCCCTGCGCCCGAGCAAACGCCTTGGCCTGAACAAGTGTGGTCAAACTTTGTACATAACCCGCGCGAGGGTCACGCACGCGATACTGCAAGCGATCCACGGTTTCTACGTTGTGGGCATAAACGTCAAGACCACTTTCTACGACAATCTGCACTCCTAAAGGATCGCCACGCCAATCGGGCACCAGCGCTTCGACTAAAAGCTCGGGATCAAGACGCTTAAGTTCACGGATCGTTTCCGCAAAGTGATTTGCCCCACCGTCGGCGAGATCATCCCGATCCACGGAAGTCAGGACCACATAACTGAGATTCATTTCGGCAACGGCAGTTGCGACTTTTTTGGGCTCATCGGGATCAAGCGGAGGAGGGACGCGCGCCGTTTTTACTGCGCAAAACCGGCAGGCACGCGTACAAACTTCTGTTCCCAACATAAAAGTCGCTGTTCCACTGGCCCAACATTCGGCGACATTGGGACAATGCGCTTCTTCACAAACGGTGTGCAAGTTGCGCTCCCTGAGAAGTCCCTTGATTTTTGTGTAATTTTCTCCCGCTGGCGGACGGATCTTTAACCAAGATGGTTTTTTTAAAGGACCGATATCCCGAGCTTTGGCAGGAGAGATGGGCGTTGCTTGTTGTTCGCGGGAAAGTCCCGTGCCTTTAAATCCATGATTCATAAAGTGAAGAATTCCTTCACTTTACTTCAATTTGTCGCGCCCGAGAACGTGATTTATCTTAACGCGAGCGTTCTTTGAGTGAATGAATTTCATTGTTTCACGGGCCCGCTCTTTTTTAGAACCTTCGGTAAAACTACTTTGGCGTTTCGGATTTCGGTAAATCCGGATTTGAGGAACCCGCGGGTTTCGAACCAAAATCCGGCTGAAAAGGCGGCTTCTGCTGGTTTGTTCCCCCGATAACGGGAACGTACTTCCGGCAGCTATCACACCACTCCAAATTCGCGCTCTTGGGCGCGGGTTGCGCCATCGCGAACTGCCCCAGGAAACCAAAAAAAATTAAACTGAAATGCGCCACCTAAACTCCCAAACTGATCCCCAAAGGATCAACCAACTCCGATGCGTGACTTAATGATTCTTGGATCACGGTCCTAACGTTTTCACCGCCTACCCCTTCGGTCGAATCGACATCTCCCGCATTATTGTACTTGATATTGAGCTTCCCTTTATTGTCGGGCAAGGCCACCTGCGCCAAACGGCCGAACTCATCCAACTTGAAATCAAGAAGTTTATCGTTCACTTTGAGACGACTCACGGTACCCCGAGCATCGTAAATCAATTCAATCTTTTTA
>JAIXVT010000191.1 GCA_027482725.1 Pseudomonadota bacterium
AAATGTACCCTCGATAGCGGCTAACTGCCCATTAGAATGAAACCGCACTTTTGCTCCTACCGCGGCACGCCCCCGGACCCGATGATCACCAAAATCTTGATTCGCACTCAAGGTATACACTACGCCATTCACATCTATTATCTCTCCGCTGGCTGCCAGACGTGGTGCCCCCGCGATCAAAAAGCGTGGTGATCCAAAACTAAAGCGCTCAACACTCCCGATGCGCTCCAGTCCGCCACTATCGTTAAAAAGAATTTCTTTTTTGCCGAGTAGCTTTACACTTGGGGCATTTTTTCGGGTATTCGGGACCTCAAGCTCAAAATAATCCGTGGCATCTCCCAGTAGACAACGAGCTTTAGGGTCACGGAGGCATGGTTCGGTTTTGATCACGTTTACCAAAGAATGAGGATGATTCCATTGAAACGGGTGAAGCACACCATAAAGCTCGTGCCACAGCCCTAAATCAAGTGGTCGAAGTGATTTTGCATCACTTGACGATAGCCTTGAAATAAAGGGCCTGACAGCCTGAGAAACGGTTGCGCCACGAGCAATTTCTAGCCGATAAAAAATTTCATGAAGCACAAGCCCCGCACGGTGCTCGTCACTTACCAGCTCATTCCAAAGCTTCGGATTCCGCAGGTAACGCGCATCACCGGGTAACGGATTCTTTTTCTGCACGATAGCGTTTTTATATTCACAATTTTCGGACCAACCAATGTAGTCACCAAGAGCTGCGGCGTAATTGGGATTCTGGCCCAAATCAAACAGTTTTTTAATTTGGGCATCATCGGTAATATTCAGCACCTCCCCTTTGAATTCCTCAAAAATCTGACGAGCGGATTGGGCATGATCAGAGTCAACGCTTTCTAGACGCTTTAACACGTTTTCGACCAAATCATAAACACGCTCATCACTACCAAGGCGGTGCGAACTTTTACCCATGTCGATCACAAACTTAGAGTTAAAGCGATTGCTTGATTCCCAGAAATCAAAAAGCCTAACTGAAGTTACTTGTCTCTGTAGCTGTCGGCATACCATCACAGCGCCGCCGTTCCCTACCCCACCGCTTTGAGCAAGAGCGATTGAGCCCAAAGTCAAGACCATCAATATCATCACATGTTTCATACATCCTCCGTGGGACCGCGAACAGGGGTTACATTTTTAAAAAGCTGCGTGCTTAAGGCATAAACCTGATCCGCATATGGCGATGCCCCAAACTCTTGTACAAAATCCTGAATAAATTTTCGAATTCGCTCTGCTGCCTTAGACATATCTTTTAAAGCTATCGTAAAGACGTGCGTCTCAAAGTAGCGTTCATCTATAGGCTGTTGCACTAACGCTGCCAAAGCGCGAAGGATCATTTGTTGGTGGTATTTGCGAATGGCTGAGCTGGGCACCTTTGACGAGAAATAGAGCCCTTTGTCTAGGACTTGGTACGCTTTGGCTTGGCGCTTAATGATTTTTAACCGAAGCAATCGCGCTAAAGCCTGTCGTACGGTAAGCACATCTGTTTCCAACTGAAGTGCAAGCTCGGGAATAGTGGCGGTAGGATTTAGCTCTAAGATTTTTACCAGGGTCAGGTGATGCCAATCTGAAATCAATCGGAATACATCCTCTTGAAGGATTCGGTTTTTTTTGGCGGGTAGAGATTGATCTAGGGTTTTTTTTGCCAGCGTGCGAACCGCCGGACTACGGGACCCCAGTGCCGTTGCTGATGCAATAAATTGTTCGCGTTCCACGAGCGTAAGCGGTAATCGTTGCGCGATGCTTTGGGCTTTGAGCGGTGATAGATTTTGGCGGCCCACCAAGACCGCACTTAGGGATGCGGGTGAAACCCTAAGGTCACGCGCAAACGCTCGCAGCGAATAGGCGGCGTTAAGCCGAACACGCTCCTCAAGTTGGGATTTTAAAATCTCTCGGAAAAATTCCGTGGCCATGCAGTGGCATTAAAAACGATCAAGAACACAATCTCCACAAAATAAAACAGCTCACCAAACAAAGTGTTCGGCGAGCTGCGGTTTGTGATGAATTCAGCTGTGCTGCGGGAGCGACGAAAATCTAAAGTTCAACGCTCACTTTGTTCATGCGGTCACCTTGTTTGATCTGCTGAACCACATCGGTACCTTCGATCACTTGGCCATACACGGTATACTGTCGGTCTAGATAAGAGTGTGTGCCTAAACAAATGTAAAATTGAGAATCGGCGGAATTCACGTCTTGTGACCGGGCCATTGAAACCGTACCTAATACGTGTTTGCGATCATTAAATTCGGCAGGGAGTTTTACACCGCTCCCGCTTGTACCAGTTCCGGTCGGATCGCCCCCTTGGATTACAAAACTGGGCACAACACGGTGGAACACAATGCCATCGTAAAACCCGCTGGCCGACAATTCGGCGATCCGACGCGTGGTTTTTGGTGCATCCTTGGTAAACAATCTGTATTTAATGGTTCCGCGTGCCGTTTCAATCACGATTTTTAATCGAGACAGACCTTCGGCATCGACGTCATTAAGAGCTGTTTCCATTTCGGGAGTTAAATTTTTTACTTGAGTCATAGGCGTTGTTTTAACCTCGGTTCGGGGCAGGAATGCAAGACCAATCCCTAAAAGCCCCGTTAGTCCAACTGCAATCCAAAGCCTTCGATTTCGTTTTATGTTCGTCATCGCTGGGGTTTCCTTTTACAATCCTACCTGTGATCCAGAGCTTTGGTCAGCATTTAAATGAACTTAAAACCCGTGCGCTCCGCTGTGTATGGGCTTTTTTTATTGGTTTTTTGGGCTGTTATTTTTTGACCAACCGCTACGTTTTTGAATTTTTACAACGACCTTTGTTTCAGCACCTCCC
>JAIXVT010000323.1 GCA_027482725.1 Pseudomonadota bacterium
CGTCGGACACAAGGTCATCGCCAAGAACAAACTCAAATTCTCGTTACTGGAATTTCAGCAGGTGGAAAAACTGCGGAGCTTTCCAGTGCCGAGAAGAAGCTGAAGACATCTAAGTTCTTCACTAATTTAAAGCCCAAAGGCCTTGCTCATACTCCTAAGACTTTAGGATCACGCAAGAAACTTGCTGCAGCCGCTGCTGCAACGAAGGCTAAAGGAAAGGTTTAATAAAGCGTCATGGCACACAAAAAAGCCGGTGGTAGTACCAAAAACGGACGAGACAGTAACCCCAAAATGCTTGGTGTAAAGCGTTACGGCGGACAGGTCGTAAAGTGTGGAGAAATCCTTGTGCGTCAGCGCGGGACCAAGTTTCATGCCGGACGTAACGTGGGCTTAGGTCGTGATTTTACGTTGTTTGCTCTAAAAGACGGCATCGTGAAGTTCGAGTTCAAAGACCAAAAGCGCCAAAAAGTTACGATCATCTAGTCTTTGATTATCTTTTTTAAAAAAGAACCGGGATGAGGACATGCGGTCCACACCCGGTTTTTTTTTGAATCGAGTTCAGTATGCGATTTATCGACTCTGCAAAAATTAAAATTTCAGCCGGCCACGGTGGCCCTGGATGCGTGAGCTTTCGGCGTGAAAAGTTTGCGCCAGTGGGAGGCCCCGACGGCGGAGACGGCGGGCGTGGTGGAGACGTTTTTTTTACGTCGACCACGGGACTGGGCACACTCCAAGATTTTAGGTTCAAACGTATTTATAAAGCAGAGAACGGCCATCACGGATCCGGCACCAATAAAGCGGGGCGTGACGGGGAAGACATTGAAATCAAAATTCCCGTAGGAACCGTCATCAAACAAGCCGAAACAGAAGAGGTTTTGTTTGACTTCACCGAACCTAACCAACGTTGGCTTGCAGTAAAAGGCGGGCGCGGAGGCAAAGGAAACGCGCACTTTGTTTCGTCCACATTCCAAGCTCCAAAAATGGCGCAGCCCGGGGAACCCGGTCAAGATTTAGAACTCACCTTAGAGCTTAAACTTTTAGCGGATGTCGGCTTGATTGGATATCCCAACGCGGGGAAATCGACGCTGATTTCGCGCATGAGTGCGGCCCAGCCTAAAATTGCAGACTACCCATTCACCACATTAGTCCCCAACTTGGGCGTGGTTTTTGTAGAAGAATTCCAACACTACGTGGTGGCTGATATTCCGGGCCTGATCGAAGGGGCATCCGAAGGGGCGGGGCTTGGACACCGATTTTTAAAACACATTGAGCGCACACAGATTTTGGTGCATCTCCTTGATGGTGCGCATTTATTAGAATTTACGACTCGTCCTGATGACGAACCCGGTGCCAATGCCAAACACGGTGCGGATGAACTTGCGCGACTTTACAAGAACATTCGCAAGGAGCTGCACGCCTACAACCCCGAACTCACCTCTAAACAAGAATTTGTCGTGATCAATAAAGCCGATTTGTTTTACGGACAAGACGGATTTTTAGACGAGGTGATCAAACATTTTCAGAAAAAAATCAAATCCCAAGCCCCTGTACAAATGCTCTCAAGCGCAACAGGAGAAGGGGTCCGGGACTTATCGCTGACGCTTTGGCGCGCGCTTAAGGGAGAGCTCTAACGGGTTATGCCAAAAGGATCTGAACAAAAAACCTTGGTGATTTTCGGGGGGACTTTTGATCCTCCCCATATCGGTCACTTGCGTATTTTTGAAGCACTGGCCGCACGCTTTGGCCGGGAAAATGTTCATATTCACCCCACCTTTGATCAACCCTTAAAAAAAATCGCAACCCCGTTCGAACAACGGTTGCAGTGGTGCAAACTGTTTTTTAAAACCGCCGTAGTAAGTGATTTTGAACGTGAAATCCAATCCACCTGCACCTTTGATCTGCTCCGCGCCTACCGGCAAAAAGGAATTCGTCCTGTATTTGCTATGGGATCAGACCAAACGCGCAATCTTCCTCTTTGGAAAAATTTTCCAGAGGTTTTGGATTTGGCAACTTGGGTGGTGTGGCAACGGGTAGGCGATCCTGAACCGGTGGCTTGGCCGCTTCCGGGATCTGAAGGCCGTCCCTTACCTGAAGTGATCCGGCACGACGCTCCTGCCATCCGATCTACCGATTTGAGGACGTGGGCGGAGCTAGGGCAATTCGAAAGATGTCAGGGGTTCGTTGCAGACGAAATTTTACAGGATTTGAAACGACGTTAATCATGAAGGAAAAAATATGCCAGAAGTTGTAATCGAAGTGGATCAGGTGTCGTTAGCGAAAGCGTTTTTAGCGGTACAAGCCGCGGCCGCAAAAAAAGCCGATAACATGAGGATTTTGGATCTCAGGGAACAATCCGCCTTTACGGAATATTTTTTGGTTTGCTCTGCGACGAGCGACCGTCAGGCCATGGCGATTGCCGATAGCATTGGGATCGAATTGAAAGAAGACGGATTTAATCCCGTGGCAGTGGAAGGTTACCGCGACGGACGCTGGATCATTATGGACTACGGCGATCTGGTGGTGCATGTGTTCTTGGATGCGTTACGGGACTATTACAATTTGGAAGGACTTTGGGGACAAGCTCCCCGGGTGCCGATTCCACAGGAACTTTATATTTCTCCCCCCATGAATTAAACCTAAGGAACACCAATGCAATCGCTGACCCTGATTTGTTTTGGAAAATTGAAAACCCCGGGATTCGAACAAGCGGTGAATGACTTTGAAAAACGACTGGGGAAATACTTTAAGTTCGACGTCCGCGAACTCAAACCCGTCAAAGTTTCCGAAAAATCAGATCGGGTCCGGCAGGCCGTCCAAGAGACCGAAGCCCAAATGATTTTTGATGAAATTGAAAAAGTGAACCGAACCAAATCCGTGTGGGCGATTGACGAACGGGGTTTGGCTCGGTCTACAAAGTCTTGGGCCGAAGAAATTGAAGCCCATAAAAACGCCGGGAAACATTTAGTTCTGGTGATTGGGAGTGGCCTTGGTCTTCCGCGCCAGGTGTTGCTCCAAGCCAATAAAATTATTTCTTTTGGGCCACAAACATTTTCTCATGAACTTGCCCGTTTGGTTTTAACCGAACAACTCTACCGTGCGGGATCGCTCGCTGCGGGGCACCCTTATCATAACGAGGGATAGGCCCTAGAGCGACTCGCCCGATGGCACGGCCCTTGAATCTGCGGGTGGAATGATCTGCCACTACTGTCGTCACCGCTTTGCAGGTTGGGGGGTTAAAAAGTTCTGCGCGGTTTGTTTATCGCGCCTATTCCCCAAAGACTTACCACCCAGAATGATGCCTCTCCAGGGGTTCCAGCAAGCCGTAGCACTCCGCACTGCGACACGGGACCATCATCCTTTTTTTTTAGAATGGAAAGGAAAACGTCACGGCTACCTCCTGGACGTCATGCTGAGCAATCTCCCGCTCCGTCTGATTTCGCCTAAAGATGTCTTGATTCCGATTCCTTCGCAAAAAGAACCGGGATCTGCAGGGGTTATTGCAGAAGCCCTGTCCACAAGGACTGGAGCAAAAATCGCTCAACTCCTTTGCCCCCTGCCCCGACCAAAACAAAGCGCCTTGCCATCGGCATTTGATCGTGTTTTCCAGGGGAAACAAAGGTTTGGTGCTACGACCTTTCCCCAAGCCGTATCGCCCCATTCTCAAGCATGGATCGTCGATGACCTCTGGACCACGGGAACAAGCCTCATGCACGCGGCTGATCTCTTGAGCGTGATTCGCCCCGATTTAACGCTCCATGCGCTGAGTCTGTTTTTTAGAGATTCGTCGGATTATGCTCGCTAAACGACACGGCAGGCACTTGGAATTCGTCGGCAATCATCTCTAAGCCTCGCGATAGTCCTGTGATTTCAGTGAACACACGAACACGCGGACTCAAATACTGATTCTGCACTTTGCCCTCAGCAACGATTGCACGGGGTTCAAAAACCACGCGTTCTTTGGTCACTGCCGCCATAAAATCAGGTTGATCAAAGGCCTTGGCTAAAGCCTGCTTCATTTTCCGCAAGCGCTTCATAATCGCGTGGTTGTCTTCGCCTTCATCGAGGGTAATAAACGCGCTCCACACGGAAGATCCGTTGTCCGTAAAAAACCCCATCACATTCCGATCCAATTGTTCGCCCGTGTCACGGGACATCGGGATCATGAGTCCGGTATCCAAAACCGGAGGAGTGAATGTGGGATGATCAAAATAAACTTGGAGCAACCCCACAAACTCAGAGGATCGAATATGAGTGAGCGCTGGCGCAGCGGAAATCGCAAGCTCTGGAATCGTTTTTAAATCGGAGAACCGATCTCCATAAAAAATTCGTGAGAATTCCACTTCTTTCCCGTGGGAAAACTTTGCTTTTCCTATTTGTCCGTCTGCAAACGATAGGTCAACGAGGGGATGTTCTTCGATTACCGTTAGGCCGGGATAAGCCGAACATTTTTCCCGGAGTGCGCGCAACAATGTGGTCAACAACAAGCCGCCAACGCGATACTCCCTCACCGAAACCTGGGTCTTTTCCGGTCCCCAAAGGAGTGCATCTAAAGCCTCTTCTTGAGCGTCCAGGGTGATTCCCCGTTTAAACACGGGAAGTTTAAAGGCTTTGTTACGCCAAACCCGATGGAATAAACCTGTTTCTACAGGATTGGCGTTGGGTTCCCATCCCAAAAAATCAATCGCTGAAAACAAAACACTGAGGGCTTTTTCGGAATGAACGGCAGGCATGAGTGGCATCCACCCATGTCCCGAACCTTTAGCCCAAATCACGCCGGGGGATTCTGGAGAGCTGCCCGATAAGGCTCCGTTTTTCTTTGAACTCTGGAGCGCCTGCATCACGGCGAATGCAGCAACTGAGGTGTTTCCGACAACCAAAATAGGCAGAGTCATAGCGAATAGTGTATCTTAAAACGACGGAAAAAGCCTTCAGGTCACCACGTTCTGAACGTGGTCCGCCCCCAAGGGAATCACGATGAGCGATGAAAACGATTTATTTTTTAATGAAAAAAATTTATTCACTGAACTCGTCCCTGAGCTCTCGGGCCCTCTTGCTGAAATTTTACGTCCAAAGACTCTAGATGATGTCATTGGTCACGAATCACTGACGGGCCCCAAGGGGCAACTGCGATCATGGATAA
>JAIXVT010000075.1 GCA_027482725.1 Pseudomonadota bacterium
CGAAGAAGCTGATGACGATTGATTGATCGCGATTTCTTTTGCACGCATCAAAATATCAGTCAAGTCCTCTAGCGCATGATCGGTGGTGTTCAAAAATGCTTCGGCCAAACGGGCGTTGCTGGTAAATTGCTCGGTATTCACTTTTTCAGTTCTCACTTCAAGCACCTTTGCCGCACCGACCGGATTATCCGAGGGGCGGTTCATTTTTTTTAATGTCGATATTTGAGTCTGCAAATCTTCCATGCGTTGTTTAGATCGGTTAATATTGTCTCGAAGCAAGCCGAAATTGGAATTATCGCTGATTCTCATTAACGATTACCGCCTTAGCCCCAAGATTGTTTCATACATATCATCGGCAATCTTGATCACCTTTGCAGAAGCATCAAACGCATGTTGCCACTGCATAAGATTGGTCACTTCTTCGTCCACAGAAACTCCAGAAAGTTGCTCTCGCATTTTTCCCATCTGGGTGACGATTCCTTTTTGCTGTCCAAACGCCTCACGCGCACGTTGAGATGCTATTCCCACATCAGAGACAATCCCGTTATAGAAATCATCAAAAGTGGTTTGACCATCAAAAATTCGGACATTCTGGAGATTAGCAATCTCTTGCGCCATACGATTATCACCGGGAGCATCCGGCTGATACCCGGTTGCAATATTGCGCGCATCCGCCCTGATGGCATCAGATAAATTTAGGTTCGAAGCGGCTCCAGAAACCGCCATGATCGGTTTAAAGAAAGGATTTCCCCCAGCTCCATGAGAAGAGTATCCCTGAACATGCAAGTCATTGACCGAGTTTGCAATTCCGTGAGCCAAGCGGTCTAACCGCTCCAGTGCTTTTTGCACCGATTGATCACGCACTTCGATCATCGCACCCAATTTTCCGCCCTTAAACAAATGAGTTACAGCTTCCTTGGCATGGGGCGATCGACGAATTTGAATCGAATTTTCTGGGCTTCCATTTTCTAAATCCGCAGGACCCCGACCATAATGAAACCGTTCCACATTGGGTCCGGTAACCAACGGACCAATGCCCGGAATGTTCACATTCATCATTCCTTCAGAATCTTTCATCACCGATACCGTGGTGAATTCGCCGATTCTTTTAAGAATGAGGTCTCTTTGATCATGGAGATCATTAGCCTCACGTCCGGAAATTTCAGCGTCGTGAATTTTAACATTCAAACCCCGCAACCGATCCGCAAGATCGTTAAACTCCCTCAGCTGCCCCTCTAGCTTGGAATCAATATGCGACTGTCGCTCCACCAAAGTATTGCGTATACGCTTAAAGTCGTTCGAAAGGGCAATTGAAGATTCACGCACGGCTTGCTTGAGCGCCTCGTTAGAGGGTTCGTTGGAAAGTCTGCGGAAATCATTAAAGAACCGCGCAACAATCCGGTTCAATCCGTCTCCATCCATCTCATTAAACACTTCTTCGATCTGCCCCAAGCTCAATTGTTTTTCGTCATGATAGGCGAGTTCACGAGATCCATCGCGGATTTGTCGCTCCAAAAAAGAATCATTAATTCGGGAAACGTTGCTGATTTTTACTCCGTTACCAATGAATGATCCGTTGGCATAGGACGCCTGATTAGGATTTTTTGCTTCCGTGGTCACGCGTTGCCGGGAATATCCTTCGGTATTGGCGTTAGAAATATTATGTCCAGACGTAGCAATCCCCGCCTGCGCAGCGGCCATCCCCGTTTTACCATTTTGGAGGACGGTCAACACACCCATCTAGACTTCCTTTGATATCAGGCGCGGGCCAGTTTGATTCAGCTTAACTGAATTTTTTTGACCCTGCGGATTGTAGGTTTTAACTTGGGATTCAGAAAAAATATTTTTTTGCATGAGGCCGACATGTTCAAGGGTCTGGGCAATCAAGCGTTGATTTCCCAAATTAATGGCCTTAACTTTTTCGACAATCGCACACAACTCGTTTAAATCTTTTTCAAGACGCTGGGCATGCTCGGGATAATCGCGTCCGATATGAACAATGATTTGCCGCAAAGACGGGGGGCTTTGTCGGAACATGCACCGGGAACTTAACGTGTTTACGATGTCGATTCGACGTGCCTCTAAATTTTTTATCCAGTGGATATGTGATTCTTTTTCTGAGGTCAGAGACGCCATCGCGGGTGCATCTGCCTGGGACAAAATTTCGGTTTCACGACGAACAATCTCTCCCAATTGATAATGAAGTATGATTTGTTCTTTCAAATTTTCGTGGAGTTGGTCTAGGGCCATGATCAGCACCCCGTCCCGACTGTTGTCTCGAGCACCGCTTCCTTGCGGTGTTGCTTCTGCGCTCATGGTCATCCCCTCCTAGGATTTCCAAAAAAACTTAGACGCCGACTCTTGCTGTAGCGATGTGGTCGTCCACCATTCGATCAGCAATGGCCTCGGCGCTCACTTGATATTCTTTGTCGGCAATTTTTCGTTTTAACTCTGCAACTTTGGCTTCACGCACATCAGGCGCGTCTTCGGCAACGCGTTTGGCTTTGCCCATATCTTTGGCACGGGATGAAATCTCTGTTTTTGCCGAATCGGCAACCCACTTGCCTTTGGCTTCGGAGGATGGAGCATCAGACCGCCCAGTGGGCTTTGATTTTTCGGTTTGCTTTGTTGCCGCTGACTGCGGGCCGTTAGACTGAATTCTCATGGGTCCTCCTGATCCGTGTAAGGCAATCCTGGTAAGGCCACTCCCAGAAACATATCCCGTGCTTAGGATAAAAATTTCCGTACCGGATTTTATTCCGGAGCAACCTTACGGGTCACCTTTTTTGATTGTACTGTTGGGATAGCCAGTAATCAATGATTTGCTGGGAAATTCCGAGGCTTTTTGTGCGGGAGGCAATTTCTGCATACTCCGAATCCAACATGGATTGGTACATCTTTGACGCGGAATTATTTAAACTGAACTCATTGTCTTCGGATTCAGAACGCATGGCTTGCATCATCGCATCGATGAACATGGATTCAATCCCTTGTGCGGCATTTTCCATTTCAGGCGTGGGTTCAACAGCCTGCGGCAAAGAGGGTGTGGAGCCAACTTTCATCAAGTTGACTCCACGATTTGTAAGGGAAGCCCTCGGGCCAAACGGGATATAAGTTGGTGTGGGGAACTATCAACAACAGCCATCCTAGCCATCATTTTGATCGTCCCTGCGACCTGGATCATCGGGTTTGACACTGCTCTTCCTGATTGAGGGTTCATCCTTCCTAGACGCTCCCTTACAAAAGTTCCAAATCGGCCTGTAAAGCGCCGGTTTGTTTTAAAGTTTGAAAAATAGCTGTTAAATCTTTTGGGGAAACCCCCATGGTGTTCAAAATTTTTACGAGATCCGAAACCGATGCACCCGCTGGCTTAAGATCAACGACACGATCTCCTTTTCCTTTGGCTCCACCCGAAACGGCTAACGAAAGATCCCCATGTGAAATTGCAACAGGAAGAATCATGACTTTGTCGCCCATTACGACTGTTCCTGTCCTCTCGTTCAATACCACCTTGGCGCGCTGATCGACTACTACGCGTAAATTTTCAATTCTCGATAAAAACTCAACCGGACTCCCTTCGTAATTAAAGGGAACAACAAGATCAATGGTTGCACTATCCCGCGCGGAAGCGAATTTTCCGCCCAATTCCGCATTGATTAACGTAACCAAACGGGCGGACGTGGTGAAGTCGGGATCATTTAGAGATAAGCGAAAACTTTTTTTGGAAGAGAAATTCGTTTCAACATCGCGTTCAATCATTGCACCATTCACCACACGCGCAACCGTCGGGAAATTTTTAGTGCTCCCATCGGCAACCCCACCTAAAGTGATTTGACCCTGAGCAACGGCATAAACTTGTTGATCGCCCGCGCGTAGGGGAGTAACTAAAAGTGTTCCCCCCTCTAGCGTACTGGAATCCCCAATGGAACTCACCGTGATATCAATTTTGTTTCCGGTCCGAGCAAATGCGGGAAGCTTTGCGGTAACGATGACTGCCGCTGCGTTTTTTGACTTTACCGTGGCACCCTTATCGACATCTAATCCCAATTTTCCAAAAAGTCGGCCTAAACTTCTTGCGGTGACTTCGGTGCTGGAATCGCCTGTACCTTTTAATCCGACCACGAGGCCATATCCAATCAGAACGTTTTCCCTTACGCCCTTAACAGCCGCAATGTCTTTGAGCCTTGCGCCCATGGGAGCAGCTAGACTTTCGGCAGTAAGCAATAGCGCTAAAGCAGCTATGACCATAAGTACGCCATTCATTGAGGCGATCAGACGAACCTTAATTGGCAACCTTGAGACGGTATTCATAAAGTTTTCCCGACGCTATCGCGTCTTTTTCATCAAAGTCATTAGCCGGAGCTACGCCCACAATCGAGATCAGCTTTGAGGTCCCCCGATACATCACGCGTTTAACCGCACGAACTTTATAGTTTCCGTTTTTAAACCGGTCGATCACTTCGGCCCGAATTTCTTCGTTATTTTGAAGACCAATAGATTTGGTGAGATCAACGTTAGCCCACTGGGAGGCCTTAAGCATACGTTCCCGCATTTGAAAGGCACCGTTTGCGGAAAGGTCTTCTTCGGTGAGGGATGCCATATTCCGGTCGGCACCTGCTTGCGGATTTTTTTCGTCTTTAACGCCCACCGCACCCGGCGGATTTGCTTTCATGTAAAGCGCCATTTCAATTTCTTGCTCAAGCGGAGTCAGGGTTTTTTTTATTTCTTCTGCAATTTGTTTGATAAAAGAATCTTCCGCTTTTATCGAAACGATATCGCCTAACCCCCTTGATTTTCCTTTGGTAAAGAAATAGTTTTCGTCCAAATCGTTGGACCAAAGAGATCCGTCGTGTGGGGAATCGTCATAAAAATCTGTCTTCTTGAAGCGCTCTTTTTCCTGCGGCGAAATCGCGCTAAATTCCCGGCTCGCGGGTTGACGTTCCCCTCGGGACAATGCCGAATGGGTTCCCAAGGCCTCTTCGTCATAAACGCTTCCCCGCTCGGAGTCATTTGGTGACAGACGAATTTTTTTAGGTGCCCACGCTCCGCCACGTCCTTGATAGTCGTCGCCATACGTGAGTCGATTATAGTCTTCGGCCTCTTTAGCAAAAGGATTCATGGTGGAGCATCCTGAATGAGAGAACACCGAAATACTCAAGAGCACGCCAGTACAAATCAGGCGAATCATAGTGCCACCTCTAAAGTCGAATCGGATTTAAGCACCCCAACCAACTCTCGTTTGGTGACCTGTGTAATGATTTTTAGTCGCTCGCCAATGTAGCCATTTTCCTGGGCGATACCCGACGTGGACAGGGTTAGTTCGCCCGCCTCTAGTCTGATTTTTACCCGATCTCCGCGACGAATATCCGGGGTGCGTTCTATCGCGGTGGTCAAGAGCGGACTGCCCGGGAGAATTGTTTGTCGTGCCAAAACCCGATGCAGGGGAAGGGATGCGGGAGCGATGATGCCCCG
>JAIXVT010000201.1 GCA_027482725.1 Pseudomonadota bacterium
ACGATTTACGACCACATCCCGTTGGTTAGAAGTTTTCTCATCCTGAAATTTCATCAACTTTTTACCCAAGGGTCAAGCGACTTTGAAAACAGGCCCTAATAAAAGCAGGCAATTTTTGTTCTTGTTGTTCACTCTTCCGTGAATCAAAATAATTGAATCCGGGCTTTGAAATCTTCACGGAGGAAGACCATGAAAAAACATTTGGTCGCTACGGCGCTACTGACCACATTTTTTACGGCGTGCAACATTTACGAATTCATGGACACACCTTCAGGTGATGCCCAAGTCCTAGCCAAAGCCCGTGCATGTTTTGACGAAGGTGATTTTAATTGTGCACGCGACTATTACGGAAAACTCAGTTCGGCACAAAATGACGTCCGGCTGATGGAGGATACCCTGGCGGGACTTGCCCAAGACGGGCTTTTCCTCATGTCAGATTTTATCTCTTCGCTCGGATCCGGCAACGGATCGGGGGCAAGCATCACCACCATGGTGAACACTCTTGCCGCACGGGGGAAAACAGCAACTTCTCTCCGGGAAAGTTTACGACAAAAGTACAATCAAGCTTCCGCCATTACTCAGACCGATTTGAGGGCCTTTACTCAATTTATCGTAGCGTACACGTTATTCAGCCAAGTGCTTGCCCAAGTTGCAGGCGTAGACGCAGTGCTTTCTGGAAATGACTTAGCCCTCGTGGGAAATAGTTGTAAGACTCTCTCTGGTGCAGCTTGTGCAACAACTCCAAATGATTGCGATACTCCAACAGGCATAGGGGTTGATATGTCCTCGAACAATGCAACGCTATCCTCATCTTCAGGCTGGGATGACAATGCAAACATAGCGCATGTGACCGAAACCGTTTCGGCAATGTCCTCGGCCATATCTGCTCTGACGAATTCACAATCTGGCATATTTAACGCCATTTCTGTGCTGAATACTGATATCGGTATCGCTGGAGAGAACTGTAAACGCCAAGTGCTCATTCAGGCACTTTTCCCTTAAAAAATGAGGATTTGATGAAAACAAAACTATATAATTCGGCCATTTTACTCAGTAGCTTTTTTTCCTTGTTACCGGCCTACGCCCTTAATCCCATCATCCGGCCCTATCAAAGCGTTCGCGCAGCGGGCATGGGTAATGTTCGCTACACGACTGGTCTCTATGAGGAAAATTTTTTTGCGAACCCAGCAAGAACTGCGGCTAACCCAACGTGGCGTATTCAACTCCCTAAAATTACTCTTGAGGCCGGAACAGGGACTTTGGATACCGTAAGCGATCTTACCCGAGGGGGGAGTTCGGGACTCAGTGGCTTTGCCGACGCAATAGGACGTCCCATTTCGGGACGTGTTCAGCTCTTATTTCCGGCCTATTATTCTCCTCATTTTTTATGGGCAGATCTATGGGCTATCGGGGTGGGTTCATTTTTAAGCTTACAAACCGTCTCTAGCGTGGGAGCCGCAGGTCAGATCGATCCCACAACCGTCTTAACCGCCGGACCCACTCTCTCTATCGCAAGAAGACTGTTGGAAGATCGCAGGCTTGTAGTCGGGGTCAACCTTCACACTCATTTGCGTGCGTCCTCAGGAGAAATGTTTAGCGTTGTCGACTTTCTTTCCAAAACAAAATCCGTTGGAACCCAGATTCGAGGCGGGAGCGGCATTGGAATAGACGGAGATCTCGGTGCGACCTTCCGACCGAGATGGGGCCTCCTCGGCTTTGAATATCAGTTAGCTGCGGCAATCAATAACGTAGGCGGAGGAAACTACAACAACTTAAAAAAAAGTGTGCTTACCGGTTGGAGCAAAGCACCTATTCGATCGGCGAGATCGTATAATCTGGGAGTCTCTGCATCTCATAAAAGCTTAGCGTTTCTAGATGACTTAACTATTGCCATTGAGTCTACAGATATTGGAAACAACACTCATGGGTCATTTTTTAAAACCCTTCATATCGGATCTGAGGCAACTTGGAGCATTTTTCGACTTCGTGCTGGCATAAACCAAGGGTACTATTGCGCTGGAGCCGGAATAAATCTAGGGGTCTTTGAACTCAACGTAGCGACTTACGAAGAGGAACTTGGACTCAACGCCGGCGTAAGAGGAGACCGGCGCTATGCGCTTGACTTGGGATTCCAGATTTAAACTCTTCAAGCACGGGGCAATGCTCCCATTCAACGCTACCAAGCTGATTTTAGAACATCGGGAACTTAAAGTACTTTCTGTTCTTCCCATTGTCGTGTCCATCGTCGTTTTTGCCCTATTAATTGGAGGAACGATGAACGGCGTGGCCGCACTTTTCGGCACATTTCTACCCCTCGCGGCGAATGTTCTCATTCAAACGCTTGCATTGATCTTGGTCCTTTGGCTTGCGGTGAACTCTTTTGTTTTCATTCTATCGCTTGTCGCTTCACCGTTTAATGATCTTTTAGCCGAACGAACCGAGAGATTATTGGGATTCCCAGAGATTAAATTGACTCTTTCCGGAATCGTCCGCGTATTTTGGCTCGACCTGAGAAAAACAAGCCTTGGACTTTTTCTTTCTCTTCTCCTCACTCTACTGACATCCCTACCTCTACTCGGATTGGCTTTTCTCATTCCTTTGGCTCTTCTTACGACATTCAATTTTGTAACTTACGCACTGTCACGACGGGGAAAAGGTGTTCGGGAAAGCTTGATCTGGATAAGAGAGCACGTTTGGGAGAGTCTGGGTTTTGGATCCGTGCTTTTAGTATTTTGGGCTATTCCCTTAATGAACATTTTCGCCCTCCCTGTTTCTATTGTTGGAGGAACACTGCTGGTATTGGCCCCTCGGGAAACCTAGTTTAGGGTTATTGCCGGGTGTTATAGCTATTTATTTATAGACGAACCCATCACCACTGGTTCAACTCTTGATCGATTTTATTTAAACTGCCTTCGACTTTTTGAGAAATACTCTTTTTTAGGTTACTGGCCAACATCACGACGATCGCTAAAATGAGGATGTATTCGATTGTGGATTGTCCGGAAATGTCTTTGCGATGAGTTTTATAACGGTTACGAATACGCGCTAGAATTCCAGCGGACTGAACAGAACCAACTTCAGATTGACTATCTTTGCGCAACATAATCCGTCTCCCTAACTGCCTTCTCGGCAAACACGACACCTCACTTAACCAGTATCTCCAAATTTCTGTACTTTCTCAAAAAAAACCCTATCCCCTGAGTCGCTCGGGACACATCTCGTCACCCCCTCGACAATAAGAGATCCTGATCCTAGGAGAGTCGATTTACACCATGGCGAAGCAACAAAAACCCTCTTCAAGACTGTTTGTAATAATGAAACGCATAACCTTAGAAATCACAACAGATCGTCCTGGATCCGAAAAAACTATCGGCTATCTTGTGGTGAGCGATGTCAAAGAGACATCGATACGATTTTTTGCCCCAAGGAAATTTCCTATTGAAGAGACCCTTACAATGATTTCATTGGAAAAAGACCCTATTCAATACAAGGCAGTGGTTACGGCATGCGCAGAGGAAATATCCTCAGGAAAAATCATGCAGACCTTACCCGAGGAAGGGCAACCTTTCCCTGCCCGAACGTTTGTTAGGATTTTAGCTCAAATCATAGAGAAAAAGCCATTAAACAGCCTTGTCGACGAAACTCATAACAACGTGATTAGCTTGAAGCCCGAACAGTCTATTAAAGATAGTGCGACAGCGGCATAAGGATATTCATTGTCCGACCATCAGAGCCAAAAACTCTCCCCAGTGATTCCTCAGTCGAGCTTTTAATTTAAGCACGGCCTGAGAGTGCAACTGACTTACGCGAGACTCAGTGACTTCTAAAATTTGCCCTATTTCCTTTAAGTTCATGTCTTCATAGTAGTAGAGCGCAAGCACAAGACGCTGCTTTTCGGGAAGATCCTCGATTGCCGTTGCCACAATACTCTTCATTTGCGCGACATTCATTTCAGAGTATGGCGTTGCTGTTTTAGTAGAGTTTTCTCCTGATCCATGAATCGAGCGCTTATCCGAGTTAGAGAGATTTGACAGATCGTCATAACTCAATAATGAAACGGACTTCACCTCGGTAAGCATCTCCTGTAACTCAGTCTGGGATATACCCAGTTCTGCAGCTACTTCATCTTCGTTAGCTTGTCTTCCATGAATTTGTTCAATTTTCTGATAAGCACGTTCTAGAACTTTTGCTTTCTCACGAATAGATCTTGGTACCCAATCTTGCGCTCTTAGCTCGTCAAGAATCGCACCGCGAATCCGAAACTCCGCATAAGTTTTAAATTTATTATCTCGTGAAGAATCATATTTTTCGATCGCGTCCATTAGACCAATAACTCCGGAACTCATAAGATCATCAAGCTCGACACTGGAGGGCAATCTTGCGGCAATCTTTTGTGCGATAAATCGGATCAGGCCGCCATACTCAAGAATGACTTGTTCTCGTGTATGAGTTACTGGAGAAATGTCTTCTTTGACCAAACGCTGAGTCTGACGCGACTCTTG
>JAIXVT010000124.1 GCA_027482725.1 Pseudomonadota bacterium
AAGGGATTCGCGATTTCATTTTATCGAGGCGGATGTTTCTGATCCTGTATCCGGATGGAACACGGGTGGAAAAATTTTCGGTGGGGCATCGAAATTTGATTGGGTATTGCATTTTGCTTCGCCGGCTTCGCCTCCCAAGTATATTCAATATCCGATCGAGACCATGCGTGTGAATGCCGAGGGAACGCGCCATTTGTTGGATTTTGCGCGAGAAGTGGGTTCGAAATTCTTTTTTGCATCCACGTCTGAGATTTATGGAGACCCGGCCGTTTCGCCACAGCCGGAGACCTATTGGGGAAACGTGAGCTCTACGGGGCCGCGGTCTGTTTACGATGAGGCCAAGCGTTATGGAGAGGCGATGGTGTATGGGTATCACCGAACTTTGGGTTTAGATGTCCGAGTCATCCGCATCTTTAATACTTACGGTCCAGCTATGGATCCAAGCGATGGACGAGTTGTGACGAATTTGATGGTGCAGGCGCTTCAGGGACGGCCCTTAACGGTGTATGGCGATGGATCGCAGACGCGGAGTTTTCAGTATGTATCGGACTTGGTTGAAGGGATTGTGCGGCTCATGCGTACGGACTATCAACAGCCCGTCAACTTGGGGAATCCGACGGAGTTTACTATTTTGGAATTCGCGCGTGTGGTTCAACGTATTGTAGGATCTGCACTGCCAATAGTGTTTGAACCTTTGCCTCAGGATGATCCCCGTCAGCGTAAGCCCGATATTTCCGTGGCACGGAGGATTTTGGGCTGGGAGCCACGTGTAGCGCTGGAGGATGGATTGGGGATGACGCTGGGTTCCCTCCAGTAACCGGCTGGCGATGCTGGAGTTACCCTGCGTGGCGTAAGCGATCAAGGGCGGGTAATGACGGCATAAATGTTGCGTGACAGCTGACCATGACTACTTGCCAGCACTGTTGTTCGAACACGGCCATTCAAGCCAGCCTTAAATCCGGTCATCTGATCAAAAGCGGGACTTTTCCGCGCAAGGGAGACCAAAAAGCCATTCAACGGTACTATTGCAAAACGTGTTGTCGGAAAACTTCGAGTTCTACGTACACGCTGACTGTGAATTTAAAACTGAGAAATACCCTAAAGACCGCGAAATCTTATCTCATTGAAGGTACGTCTATTCGAGGGACCGCTAGGAGCATGGGGATTGATCGCGAAACCGTGATGCGACGATTCCACATTTTGAACGAAATGGCGAAAACAAGACACCCGAGACACTTAAATCATGTGTTTCAGGGAAAACAAGCTCCGGAAGTGTATATGGATGAGCTCGTTACATTTCTTGGAACAAAGTTAAAAGGAATCAGTGTATCTACCGTTGTAACTCAAGAACGGTTGATCTTAGGCTTTGAAGTGGTGACCTGCCCACCGCACGAAGTGTACTTGGAGCGATCTATAAAAAAGTTCGGCGTTACTCCGGATCTGCGTCCACAGGGGATTACACAGTGCCTCGATAAGGGTAGAAAGTGGATATTTGAAGGTGCGAAAGTCCATACCGATAAGTGCATCTATTATCCAGAATCGATTGCGAAGACGTTTCCCAAAGCGACGCATGTTTCGACCTTAAGTCGGAAAGCCCGAGCGCACGGATTGGGTGAGCTTAAGGGGGGAGGATTTGACCCATTATTCCAAATTAATCATGTTTTTGCGTTATTTCGCGCGCGATTGGCCCGGCTTGCCAGAAAAACGTGGTGTACGACCAAGAGTCAGATCAACTTAGAGAAGCACATTCGAATATTCGCCGAAGCTCATAATCGACGAGTCATGACGTTGCTTGCTCAGCAGGGGCGGGCTGTTGCAATGGTGTGATTGCCAGTGTCAACTCCAGCGTCGCCGGCCGGTTAGTGGAGCGACGCCCGTCGCAACTCCTCCAACACCTCTTTAGCACGAGATAAATTTATCCGTTTTTCGCGCTCTAATAGCTTTGTTAATTCGTTTTTAAGTGGGGCAATCTCAGATTCACTCGCTCCCGCCGCAATCGCTAAATTCGATGCATGCAATCGCATATGACCTTTCACAATTCCTACTGTTGCTAAAGCTCTAATTGCACCCAAATTCTGCACCAATCCTGTTGCTGCACATATTCTAGCCAATTCGTCAGCATGTTGGACCCCTAAAATCTTGAGCGCGATCCTCGATACGGGATGGAGTTGAGTTACTCCCCCGACCGTTCCGACAGCTAACGGCGCAAGGAATTCACCGACAATGGTTTTGGTGCCTTGCTCGGAGTTGGAATTGTCAACTCCAGCGTCGCCGGCCAGTTCAAACCAGTGGGTCACAGGCCTATACCCCCCGCCTTGTGAACAGTACGCATGCACCCCCGCCTCCACCGCGCGCCAGTCGTTCCCGGTAGCAATCAATATAGGATCAATCCCATTCATCACACCCTTATTATGCGTAGCCGCACGGTACGGGTCGGTGCGGGCAAATTGATCTGCTTCGACCAGCCCGTCGACCAATTCCGGATCCAAACCGGGGATCTCGACCCTCGCGTAGGCCATCCGTCCATCCACCAAGTTGGACAAAATACACAATCCCACCCGCTCTCCGGTCAAATCTTCAATTTCGGGTTTGAGCGCCTCACACACCTGATTAATCAGATTCGCGCCCATGGCATCGCAAGGATCACACATCACGTGGATCACCAACATTTGCCCATTTCCGTCTTCACGTGGCATCTCACGGAACTCCAACGACTTGATCCCGCCACCACGCGCCACTAACCCTGGAACCACTCCATTAGCCACGTCAATCAGCTCTCGAGTATGTAACGTCAATCGGTCCACTGTTGCACGCCCAAACTCTAACCGTGGGATTTGAATCTGGCCAATAATCATCCTGCCACGCGCTTCAGTGGTGATCACTGCACCCTGGCGACGCAACCATTTTGCAGTAGCACTCACTGCAGCTATAATCGACGTTTCCTCCACTGCCATCGGCACTAACACATCCCGACCATCAATATTCAAGTACGTCGCCACACCCATCGGCAAGGGGAATACCCCAATGACATTTTCGATAAAATGTTCAGCGGTCTCGATGGGAAGCGCATTTTTCCCCTGTAAAATAGCCAGTTCTTGCGGATCTAAATCACACCACTGAGCAAGGCGTTCCAAACGCTCCGCATAGGGGATGCGGTGGAACTGATCTAAAATTTTTTCAAACCGATTCATAGTGATCCTCTACTGATACTTTATCGAACAACCGTTTACCCAACGGACGCATAAAAATTACACAAAAATCACGGATCAAAAAGAAATCTCCCGGCATGATTCCCTTTGAAATTGCACCGAGGGTAATCACGCCAAGTCCCTCAAACTCTCCGCATACCGTTCGCTCAATACCCCAACACTTTGCGCTCCCGCACAAAACAGTGCTACTCGCAATTCCTGCTCAAATCGCCGCATTACCGCTAATACCGCTTCGGACGAATCGGTTGCCGCTCGCAAAATCGGCTCCGCCACACCAACCCGCTCGGCGCCCAAACAAAAAGATTTTGCCGCATGGAGCCCATCTCTCACTCCGCCTGATGCCCAGACTTCGGGCGTCGCACCCCTTACGCCAACGCGCGCACGCGCCGCATTCCGTAATGCCGTCACCGTGGGGACACCGTACCGCGCAAAGGGATGAACCGAGGCGTCTCCACCCGCGCGCTCCACTTCAATGCTCCCCCAATGTGTGCCCCCCACTCCGCTCACGTCTATGGCAAAAAGCTGCAATGTCATCAACTTGCGAAGAACTGACACCGACATCCCTGATCCCGTCTCTTTAACCACAACGGGCAGAGGCGAATACTGAACTATCCATTCCAATGCCGCAAAACCATCGCGGAAATCAGGTGTGCCTTCCGGCTGAATCGCTTCTTGTAACGGATTCAGGTGAATACAAAAAAATTTGGGATGTACGGCCGAAAACAATTTAAACACCCTGCTCAAATCGCGCGCTCGATAGGCTTCGATCAATTGCGAAATCCCCAAATTCCCCATCACCGTCACAGACGGAAAATCCTGCAATAAAAAATCGGTAGAGGGATCAGCGACTCCCGTTTCAAAAACTTTGCGCTGAGATCCTAAGCCAAACCACCAACCCGACTCTACGCATGCCGCCGCAATATTCCGATTGATCTTTTGCGCATCAGAGTGACCTGCGGTCATCCCGCACACAAAAAATCGGCCGGGTTCTAAACTGACCTCGGACAAAGCCATTTCAGGTAAGGATTGATACGGAACATACACATCGCCCCAACCAGCCAAACCCACCGCTTGATGTGCCTGGGATAAAGCGAGTTCGATATGTTTTCGTTTACGGTGCTCAAAACCTGTTTCCACAAAGGCAAAATCTTATCATATCAATCAGGAAAAATGACCCTATTCGCAATTTTTAAAGCAAAATAATTTAATTTATGCCACACTCCCCCGCATGAGCGCCTCTCTCCCCCTAAACTCACCCTCGTGGAATAAAGCTGAGTTCGAATCTCGCTTAAACGCATTTATCGAAAAAGAAGTCCCCGAGCCCCGACTCCGAGAAATTGTGCTGTATGCCCTCCATACCGGAGGCAAACGCCTCCGCCCCCGCATTATCGCAGAAAGTCGCCCCCTCGTTTCAGGGCTCACCGAAGATGAAACCTATGGCCTTGGAATTGCGATTGAATGCGTTCACACGTTTTCACTGATTCATGACGATCTGCCTTGTATGGATAACGACGATACGCGCCGGGGACAACCTACGGTCCACAAAAAATATACCGAAACGGACGCCCTACTTGCGGGTGATATTTTGTTTAGCCTTGCGCCCCTTGCCCTTAAAGAGGAAAAACCGCGCTTTGCCCTTTCTACCGCACAAAATCTTTCCTACTGCGCAACCGCAATGATCCGCGGTCAACATGACGAAACCGATATGACTCGCTCTTGGAGTAAAGACCGACTCAAGACCACGCAACATTTAAAAACGGGGATGTTGTTCGAATTCGCCTTTAGTGCGGGAGCTCGGTGGGTCTATGGCCCTCAACATCCGGTCACTCAACAACTCGCGCAACTCGGGCAAGGTTTTGGGCTAGCCTTCCAGATTTTCGATGATTTAGAAGATATCGAACAAGACGGGAGTAGCCCAAAAAACTGGCTCAATCACTTCTCACGCCAAGAAGCCAAAATCATGGCAACCCGCGTACTTACCCATCCGTTCTCTGACCATTTTTTGACCGTTCAGGAGCTCCGTTCACGAATTGAAAAGCTAAATCCGATACCCTAAGTAATGAGGGTCTGCTTTTTAAGATTCACACGTGTTGTCATGATGATTCTTGTCCCGACCGTAACCTCTTACGCCGTCGAAGGGAAAAACTCGTTCTCTAGATCCGATCCAGAGCGACAACGCTTACCCGATCTTAATCCAAATCACATCGACAGTGTGGTGATGGGTCGCCAACACGCCGAAAACATGGTGCGACTCATTCAGGACAGGGAACTCCAAAAAGCCCTCGAAAAAATCATGGTGAGAGGTAAACAAACGCTCCTCCAAAACGAAGGACTCCATGGCACTGCACTCGTAATAGCGGGAGCAACGAGTTTATGGGTCGGCAGGACGATCAAGCTTATTCGGGGGAAGTCATTTGCGGTGGATCAGCGGATCGAAGGACGAAACCGCGCCGTAGGACTCAATTTTAGGACTTCTATTTTTGAAACCCAGACCCGTTACCAATCCGGAATGGGTCTGTCGCTACAAATAGGTCATACCATCCCCGAAATTAAATCCTCTTTCGGCATTAGCTATAACCAATTGGATCAGTCGACCCGCGGGATTTTCTCTCACGAACTCTTCCCTCACCTCAACATCAATTTTGGCGCAGGCCGGAGCCCAGCCCAATCGGGCTTGGAGGGAAATGCAACGCTCAATTACAATATTGAGTTCTAAAAAGCCCCCGCATATCAGTTCCCATTTCCCCTAATGCCAACGTAAAATCATGAGGTATGGCTAAAAAAAAAGACCGCGCCCTGACCGAAGACGAAATCAAAGCCAAATTACGACTGGATCTCGAAACGCAGTGGATCAACAGCACGCCGAAGGTAGGAGTTTACGGGGTTCAAGATTCCAAAATCTACATTCTCAAACCTGAAATCGAGCCACTTTTTTTAATGATCCTTGCCGCTGATCCTGCTGACTTTGCGATCGATGCAACGGTTCATGCGTTTAAATCCTGGGAAAAACGGTATTATGGCCTACGTTGGTCCGCATTTTGGCTAATCGAAAACAAGTATCCCTTTTTAAAGAACCCAAAAATTTTCGAAAAGTTTCCGTATCCTATTTTTCTGGAAGCTAAGCCCGATCTCAACAAACTTCTGCGCAAAGACGGTACGGCTGTACTAAGCACCCATTTTCATGGGACTTGGACACACCACAAGTTATCGGAACCGCTTGCTCAGATTTTATCAAAAGTCGAATACGATCTCCAAATTGCACTTAGAAAAAACGACGAAGGGCTCCCTCTTCCGGAGATCTCTGATCCTGAAATTCAAGGTCACCAAAACGGAAATGTTATCTATCCCAAAGACTTGTTGCTTGAGGGCGACTGGAAAACACTTCCCGAATGGGTGGAAACCGCAGATCCGAAAGCTTCTCTTAAGCTGCAAATGAACGGAAAGCTCCTCCGCCTTACCTCAAGCCTAACGGTAAAAGCATTTGATTCTTGCAAGGTGCGGATAACACTCAACGGTGAGCGTATTCCGGATCACAGTTTAGGCGCGCAAGTCAAAACCACCGAAGAGTTCACAAGCGAATTTTCCATTCACCGTGGCGCGGGCGTTTACAACCTTATTCAGGCTCAAGAATCCATTCAAGGAGAAGTCCGGCTGGAGTTTTTAACGGCCGAACACAATCCGGTGATCATTCATGATATAAGGGTTGGAACCTAAATCTACAAAGGTATGCGATAACTTTTAAGCGAGTTTTAATTTGAAAATGGGTTAAATCCGAGAAATTTATGTGGATCCGACCTGAAGTCGACCATCATCTTGAGTTCGAGATCATGCCCCGCGCTCCGGGAACTTTTTAGTCGCGCGGTTGCACGATCTCAAACTCAAGATGAAGCGGGGTTCAGCGGAACTCGGAAACTGGGGAGCGGGAGTTTATGCAAATTTGTGGGGAGGTCGTTGCGAGTTTTTTCGCGTGAAGTGATTTTG
>JAIXVT010000049.1 GCA_027482725.1 Pseudomonadota bacterium
CTTCCTCTCTCAATCCATCGATCCACTCTCGTGAACCCACGTCGATCAAGAAAACCTTTCATCCATTTTACTTTTTTATCGTAATTTCTTCTGTTCTATTACCCCGATCCAAGACGCAATCACCACTCTCGTAGCTCCGCATCTCAACTCAGCGCAATAGAACGCTGTCACTTTGTTTCAAGTTTTCAATGAACAAACCCGTTTGTGTGTGGGTAGAGAAATAGGTTTAAGCAATGTTCTGAAAATTTGCAAAGAATTTTTTTGCTGAAATTCTTTTTCCATGACCTAAGTTGCGAATCTCCGGTTTTTTCCCTGTTTTTTCAATGATCCTCATGGTTTTTTGGATAAAAACGGTGATCCAATCCGCCACAGCTTGATCCGATAGTTCATGACCCTCAACTTCAAACCAAACGGCGAAATCCTCGGAAATACTTAGGATTTTTACGTGATTCTTCTTTGCCTGTTCGGCCACAAGACGATGAATACGCTGATCCAAACTCGACATTCCAAAAACTTCTTCCATAGGAGCTCCTTTTTTAAGCGTTATCATTGATTCAAGCACGCGCACCTCAGCTGCAATCGCCTTGCCAAATCCCCATGCCGTCTTTACGTTAGGCCGATGCCTTTTTCTTCCCGCGCTTTGCGCGTTTTAGTGTGCGATGACGACGTTTTGTTTGTTCAAACCCTCACCAAACGGCTTTTGGCCTCTGATCCTTGGACGACAACCAAGAAAAAATCCGAAATGTTAGACTTGGTAAAGACCCACAAGTACGACGTGATCCTCGTCGATATGTCGATCGAACGACCGAAAGACGGACTCGAGTGGATTCCGATCCTCAAAGAATTTCAGCCTGAAGCCACCCTGATTGCGCTTTCCGGTGGGACCGAATTCCAAACGGTGAGGAAAGCATTCCACACCGGGGTTACCGATTACGTATCCAAAGATGCGGCGGTCATCGAACTCCCCGCGATCATTGACCGCATCCGAGAACAACGCGCGCTAAAAAAGTCAGCCGAATCGGCTCAAAGAGAAATCCGACATCAGTCCTCTCGGTTTGAAATCATCGGTGATTCGCAAGCCCTCCGTAACATCCAAACCCAGATCGAGAAGTTTTTGCATTCCCCCGCCCCGGTCTTAATTACCGGCGAACGTGGAACCGGAAAGGAACTCATTGCTCGAGCGCTCCGCGCAAAAGACCATCGTGGCCACTTGGTCCCATTTGTGGCCCTTGATGCCGCCACACTCCAACCCTCAATCGCAGAAAGCCTGCTTTTTGGCTATGAAAAGGGGGCTTTTACCGGCGCCGATAAAGACCGTGCCGGCTTATTTGAATCTGCAGATGGAGGAATCCTCTACATTGACGAGATCGGTAACTTAAGCCTAGAAGTGCAAAACAAGCTCCTGAGAGTTCTCCAGGAAAAAGAAGTTTTACGACTTGGAGCGACCGTACCCGTGTCCCTCCAGTTCCGACTCATTTCCGCAACCAATCAAGACCTAGAAGCGCTTGTTCGCGAGGGAAAATTCAAGGCAGACTTGTTGGAGCGCATCAATACTTTGGAAATCAAAAACCCACCACTCCGAGAGCGCAAATCAGATTTGTACAAATTGATCGCGCATTTTTCGCAGAAGCATTTTGGCCGCACCGATGCGCTCCAGTTCACCCCTGACGCATGGGAAATCCTCAATCTGTATCCCTTCCCTGGAAACATCCGGGAACTAGAAAACACTTTGATTTCGGTACATACGCTGTACAGCGATGGCCATCCCACATGCACCATTTGTGCCGCGCAACTTCCCGACCGCATTCGGGCAACAAGTGCACGTCAGGCGTTGCAAATTCCTGGGTCAACGGGCGAATCCCCCTTAGGTCCCGATACCGATGGACTCAGTTTTTACGAAAAGATTGCGCGTGCAGAAAAAGAGCTCCTGGCTCGAGAGTTCGCTTTGTCCGATGGCAACATTTCTCAACTTGCTCTCCGGCTCAAAATGGACCGCTCGCATCTCTCCACCAAACTCAAGGCTCACGGAATAAATTCCAAAAAATCGGCATAAAAAAACCCCGATAAGACAGATCTTATCGGGGTAATTCCAATTCAACGGCATCTCATGACTTCATCACGAGCGCGCGATGGAATTCGCGTGGCGGGTTAGTCCTCGCCTTGCGCTTTCGTGTACGCAGGCTTTGCATCAAAACTCTGTAGCTTTTCAATATGCATCCAACGCGCAACTCCTTCTACACGCTCTAATACCAAATTTAAATCACTGAGCGTAATATCTTGAGCCGCAGTCAAGGCCATCAATCGACAGCGGAACTGATTTACAGTATCCGTAGATCCTCCGGTTGCTGGGAAAACTTGGGTCCCGCGGTTGGAAATCATTTTCAATTTTACTGGCGTGCCTGTAAGCGCATGGTTGAGTTTTGTTCCCAAAACTTCAGACGAATCGTCGGTTTCCACAAACACGTCTAGGCCAACCACTTCGCGCTGTTTTACGGCAATTTTCCCCATATCCGTTTTGAACACGGGCAGTTTTATTGGCTTACTGACTCGGATCGCATCTTTGGGTTTTTTCCCGAAGTTATTCATCACCGCTTCGGTAAACGCGCGTGTTCCGACCGCGTTGACATCGCCTACCACGTCCCGAGTGCGTGCTTTTGCTTCGGCCCACGTCACCGACAAGGCGTCTTCAATCGTTTGTGCCGCATCGGTTTCACCGATATGTCGCAACAACATCACGCCAGACATGATCATCGCAGTGGGGTTGATCACGTCTTTTCCAGCGTATTTTGGTGCTGAGCCGTGAACCGCTTCAAAAATTGCGCATTCGGAACCGATGTTTGCCGACGGCGCAAATCCCAATCCGCCCACAAGTGCCGACGTCAAATCGCTCATGATATCGCCGTTCATATTAGTGGTGACGATTACCTCAAACTGCTCGGGTTTCTTTACCAATTGGTGCGCACAGTTATCAATGATGATGTGGTGAGCGGCGATGTCCGGGTACTCGGGCGCGATTTCCTCAAACGTGCGTTTCAGCAGACCTTCGGTCATTTTCATGATATTGGATTTGGTGGCGCAATGGACCGATTTACGTCCTTCTGCGCGCGCCACTTCAAACGCCAAACGGACGATTTTTTCACAACCTTTTTTTGAAATGAGTTTCAAGCACTGAGCCACTTCCGGAGTTTGCATGTGCTCAATTCCGGCATACAGGTCTTCTACGTTCTCACGAACAACCGTTAGATCCAGCTTACGGCCGCTGTAAGGAGTCGGCACCCCGACCCACTCGCGCACGGGACGGATGTTGCCGTAAGTTTCGAACAGTTTACGGAGCGTTACGTTCGCGCTTTTTTCGCCGAAACCCACGGGGGTTTCAAGGGGTCCTTTCAATACCAGCCGCGTGCGACGGATCGACTCGATGGTTTCTTGCGGTACACCCGATGGAATACCTTTTTTGAACTGCGACGCTCCCGCATGGACGACATCCCAGTTTACTTTTACACCGGTGGCATCGATGAGCCTCCGGGTGGATTCGATGACTTCGGGACCAATCCCGTCACCAGGAATTAAAGTGATTTCATGAATTTTTTGCGTTGTGTTCATATCGGAACTATCGCCAAAAACACAACAAAACAAAAACCGATAATTTCTTGAGGAAGCATCGATAAAACCGATAGATCTTGGGTAGCATTCCCCTCATACTGGGTTGATGCAATATCAGTCCAATTGGTTGAACTATCAACATCTTTACTACTTTTGGATCGCGATCCGCGCGGGAACCATATCAAAGGCCGCCAAAAATCTTCGTTTGTCACAATCCACGCTTTCGTCACAGATTGCGGCGTTAGAGTCCACGCTCGGACACCAACTTTGTATTCGTCACCCCCGACACCTTGAACCAACCGAAGCCGGGACGCGCGTATTAGAGTTTGCAGAAACCATCTTCAAAACAGGCGAAGAACTTCTGGCCTCTCTCGATTCCGGTGCAGATTCCGGTCCAGAAACGCTTACTCCGACCCGGGTGCGAATCGGCGCGATAAGCAGTTTATCGAAAAATTTTCAAAATGAGTTTATCGGAGGACTTCCGTCCAAAAAATCTCCGGTACGTTTACAAGTACATCAAGGCCCCCTATCGCTTTTGATCCAAGATTTAGGCGCTCACCAACTGGATGTTGTTCTCTCTAATGTGCGGGTCATGCCGGGCGCCCAATTGAGTTTGAATCATTTTGAAGTCGGACGAGAACCCGTCGTTTTTGTCGCACCCCGATCACTTGCCGTAAATTCGCTCCGCCAAGTCCCTTGGGAGAAAGTCCAAGTCGTCATCCCCAGTCTGAACTCTCCGGTACGACAAGACATTGATCATTTTTTTAAACTCAAAAAAATACGTCCTCACGTGTTTGCCGAAATCGAAGATGTCGGACTCTTGCGATTAATTTGTCAAAACGATCACGTGATTGGAGTGATGCCGGAAGTCGTCGTGCGCGAAGAATTGAAATCCAAAAATCTAAAAAAAATTGCCACGATCCCTGGGGTATTTGAAAAATTTTATGCCATCACTGCGGACAAAAAATTTCCCAACCTTTGGGTACAAAAGCGCATTCAAACCCTTTTAAAACACGCTGCGAACACTTAGGCAAGATCTGGCGCTTCGGCTTCGCCGTCACTTAAGGCATCTTCAAACTTTTTCGGAAGTTTCTTTTTAGTTTTAGACCCCAGTTCTTTCAATTTTTGCGCCTGCTTTACAATGTTTGCGTTACCGTCTTTTGCCTTTTTTACGGCTTCTCCATAAGCTTTCTGAGTGCGGTCGATATTCACACCAATTTGGTCAAAATCCTCTAAGAACCCGCAAAACTTATCGTAAAGTTTTCCACCTTCTTCGGCGATCTCAAGCGCATGATTGCGCTGGCGGTCCAACATCCACACCGAAGCTACCGTTTTGAGTGTGGTGAATAACGTGGTGGCGGTCACAATCGCAACTTTTTTATTCCAAGCGCGCTCCACAATTTTGGGATCTTTCTGCATCGCTGCAAGGTACGCGCCCTCCAGCGGAATAAACATAAACACAAACTCCGGAGAATTCAGTCCTTTAGCCTGATGGTATGCTCGTTCTTGCAAATCACTGATGTGTCGATCCATGCTCTCCACCAACCTATTCAACGCAGCATCACGGGCGGTTTCTTCTGCAGCACTCCGATATTCTTCGTAGGACTTTAGAGAAACTTTCGCATCGATGATCAAATGCTTTTGCTCCGGCAAAAGCAGCATCGCATCGGGGCGGTAGTTCTTCTCTTCACCTTGTTCGTTCTCTCCTTTGATGTTCATCTGCAACATGTACTCGCGCCCCTCTTCTAAACCCGCGGACTCAAACAGACGCGTCAGCGTAAGCTCGCCCCAGTCGCCCTGTACTTTCGAATCGCCTTTGAGCGCATCCGTTAACGACTTGGCATCCGTAGAAAGCGACTGACTGAGGGTTACCAAGCGCTCGATTTCAGATTTGAGGAGCACCCTTTCTTTGGCTTCGGTGGAATATTTTTCTTCGACCGATTTTTCAAAGATCATGATCTTTTCCTTGAGCGGCCCCAACAGCTGACCCAAGTTTTTTTCAGAGGACTCTTGGAATACTTTTGTTTTTTCTTCCAAGATTTTTTGCGCAAGATTTTCAAACTCGACCTTGAGCTGCTTTTTAGATTCCTCCAATAGTCGCTTTTCTGTTTCAAGTGCACTGACTTGTACGGACAAACGGGTTTCTAATTTGGACGCAGTTTCTTGGGCGGCACGCAGGTCGGACTGCACGCGTTGCAAAGCCTCTTGGTGCAATTTTTCCTTATGGATGGACTGCTCCCTAAACTCTGCACGCTCCCGTTCTTGAGTGTGTTGCAAGGTTTCCCCTTGTTGGGTCAGATTTGAAATCCGTTCTTCGAGCACCGATCGCTTGGTTTTCGAGTAAAACCCGGCAACCAATGCCCCTAATCCGGCGCCAATACCCCCTGATAAAATGAAATCAATTTCCATAAATTCGGTTTACCTGTGTATTTACGTTTTAGTCTGTAACTTTTTGCAACCCTTGCCCTGACACGATCCCCCCCCATTAGGGCCGCAATCGCCACATTTGTTGATGGCTTCAAAACTCCAGGGACGATCGACTTGATTCATTGTGCGAATCGCCTCGGACGCGGTCGGAAACGTTTGTGATCCCAACACCTCCCCGGTGGCGTGACGCAAGATGTAGACGTTGAATTCCCCATTTTCCGTGAGAGAAATCCCGCCCATGAGTTCATCGTCGAGCAGAAACCCCTTGGTGAAATTATCTAAATTAAATTTTACTAAGGATTCTTGAGCGGACTGCGTACTTCGGGCTGACTTTTCCATACCCGGAGTTTAGCAGGAATTTTTTGTTGCGAAACCCACCGGCGGTTGCTAACTTAAATCTTCATTTATATTTGATTCCTTAAACGGGGGTGTAGCTCAGTTGGTAGAGCACCTGCTTTGCAAGCAGGGGGTCATCGGTTCGAATCCGTTCACCTCCACCATTTATCTTAAAAATAAGTTGTCCTAAACTCATATTAACGGAATACCTTTATTCCCCCTGTTTTGCCGAAGAGCCTTTACTCCCTCGAAGTCTACTCCCCTCCCATCCAAATTCTTTAACTCACCTGGGGCTGACTGAGCGACGACACACCCCCTTGTTGAATTAAAGAATTTGGGTGGGTGGAAATGGTGTTCGGTTTTTATGCTCTGGCGAGCTTTGGGCGCCCGAAGTTTTGGGGTGTGAATTTTTGCCAAAATTTTACTCAGCATTTAATTTTTTGTGTTGACGCTTTTTTGGGTGCATCAAAATGATTTTTGTCGGTGAGCCCTTATCGCGTTGCTATTCGCACGCAATTTCCAGGTAAACGCACATCGCGGGATTTTTTGTTTAGATTTCATTTTTCCGGTAAAACGTGCGGGTTTTGGCTGTAATTGCGCAAAAAAACACCGTGATACGCTCGTAAAATGATTTCCGTTAAAAACTTATCCGATCATGACCTCGAAGCAGTAACCCTCCATCAAGCTAAGACCGAGCAGTCGGCAACGTTAAAAATTTTGGAGTATTTATCCGAACTCGACGCGCGCGAACTCTATGCCAAACGTGGCTACTCAAGCCTGTTTGTGTATGTTCGCGATGTTTTACATTACAGTGAGTCGCAAGCGAGTGAGCGGATTAAC
>JAIXVT010000223.1 GCA_027482725.1 Pseudomonadota bacterium
ACTCACACCGCTCCAGATCCGAAATCTGGCGTTAAGCTCCCGGGTTCAAAAAATTAACTATAATTTTAACATTCAGCGTGTGGCGTTAGGAGTTTCAGATGGTGAAGAGCTGAACTTTACCCAAGACGCGAATTTGCCGCACTCTACGGGAACGCTTCAGGTCGAAGAGAGTCTCCGTAAAATAGGTGCCGATAAGGTGTGGAACAAGGGCATTAAAGGAGGGGGAATCGTCGTCGCTGGTCAAGATACCGGTGTGGACGCTCGCCATGAATCCTTAGTGCAGAGTTATCGGGGTAATCGGGGTCGGCGAAAGCAGGTACACCGTTTCTCGTGGTTCGATGCCATTGATCGTCAGTACAATCCCAATGAAACTTCCAAATGTCCGTTCAGTTCGTCGGTTCCCTGTGATGATAATGCCCATGGAACGCATACCCTGGGTACCGTAGTGGGTTCGACATCTACCCGCGTCATTGGTGTTGCGCCGGACGCACAATGGATCGCGTGTCGGAACATGGATGCGGGATTTGGTTCGGCGTTGACTTACTTGCGTTGTTTCGACTTTTTCTTTGCCCCTGGGGGGAATCCCAAAATGCGTCCCCACGTGATGAATAACTCTTGGGGGTGCCCCAAAGAAGAGGGGTGTCAGGGTAACGAGTTTGACGAAGCTCTCGCAAACTTGAAAAAAGTTGGCGTATTCGTCGTGGTTTCTGCGGGAAACGAAGGCCCTGGCTGTGGCACCATGAGTTCGCCACCAGCAGCAAATGCGCTTGATGCCTTCACTGTAGGTGCCTACAATCATCGCACCAACCGGATTGCGAGCTTCTCTTCTCGTGGACCATCTCCACTCAACGGACGAATGGGCCCTGATCTTGTGGCGCCCGGCGTATCGATTACATCTGCGCTCCCGGGTGGCGGATACGGCGGCTCCATGTGGAGTGGGACGTCAATGGCGGGACCTCATGTGGCCGGTGTTGTGGCGCTCATGTGGTCAGCCAATCCTGCATTAATTGGAAAAGTTGATGTAACCGCGGATATCTTGCGGAAAACAGCAGATCGGCCTCAGGTTGTGGGAGACACCTGTGGTGGTGTTTCCGGGAGTGCTGTTCCGAACAACACCTACGGCTACGGTTACGTTAACGCCGAAAAAGCGGTAAATTCCGCACTTGCTTATCAGAAACGAAAGAAATGAGTCGCTGAACGGAATTCGTTTCGATCGCGATTTCGTCAGATTTTCTCAAACATTTGAACAACAACACGCTTGATTGGATCGGGAAACTTTGGTAACTCTGAGTTTCCCGATCATTCTTGATCTCAAGTAGGTGAGAGCCCATAGCTCAGCTGGTAGAGCATTTCACTTTTAATGAAAGGGTCGAAGGTTCGAATCCTTCTGGGCTCACCACTCTGTTTATATAAAAAACCCCGGACACAAATTGCATCCCGGGGAATTTAAAGGTCTCTTAAAAAGAAATTATTAAAGCGTCTGTACTGGGACCTTTGTTTTTTGGTTCATCGGGGTCATTTTTTGCAATCTAGAATTGATGAATTAAAATTCTAGTCGCCAAATCACATCTATACCGCCACAAGTCCAAAGTACTACTCGCCACCAATTTCCCTGGATTAAAGATCCGATCAGAGCAAGGTTTTTGCCCCGCGCCAGTTTGTGGTGACACGGCACCGAGTGGAATCCTGTGATCAAAAAAAGGAAAACAGCATTGCTTAGTCGATAAATCCATCCCGACTCGTTGGTCGTGTAAGCCAAAAAAGCTGAAATCCCAAGTTGCAAAAACATCGGAGCAGAAACAAGCCATGCAATACGGTTGGAGTGTTGTTCGTGAAGCTTGTTAAATTGATCTCCTTCAATGGCATAAAATAAGGGGTAGACATTCAGTTGAACGACCCAAATCAGACAAGTCATCCAAAAAACCGAAGCATCATGAAGCTTAACCCAAAGCGCAAAATCCATTATCCTAGTCCTCATGTATACCCCTCACGATTTCGTCACCTTTGGAATCATCGTTTTTTTAGAGGGGGTACTCTCCATTGACAATGCCTTGGTCCTAGCTTTGATCGCAAGAACCGTAGAGCCAAAAGATCAAAAAAAAGTGCTGATTTATGGGCTCGTCGGAGCCTTTGTTTTTCGCTCCCTTGCCATCTTGCTGGCCGGATTCTTTATTGCTTTCCGGGCGCTCAAGTTTGTTGGAGGAGGCTACCTTCTCTATCTGTCTTTCAAGCATTTTTTTGGAAAAGAGGAAGAGACGGCAAATTTAGAAACAAAGCGGAGCAGTTTCTGGATGACGGTTCTCACGGTAGAGCTCACTGATATGGCTTTTGCGGTCGACTCCATTCTTGCTGCCGTATCTATGACCAATAAAATGCCGATCATTATTGCGGGTGGCTGTGTCGGTATGGTGATGATGCGTGGGATGGCAGGTCTTTTTATTAAACTTTTGGATATCCGTCCGAGGCTCGAAACGACAGCATATTTACTCGTCGGACTTATCGGCGCAAAAGTCGTGATTGAAGGGCTACAGATCCCTGGTGTTGACTTTCATCACGCGGATTCCCCTTATTTTTGGATATTTTGGATCGTTATGCTGACATTTATGGCGTACGGGATTATTCCTCCAAGAACGAAGTCACCTGTAAGTTTTCGGGATAAATTTTAAACGTTTTGCTTAGGGATTCCTTGAGGTCAGAGGCAGTCGCTACAATCACAACAGTGCGCTTTTCGGGATTGAGCCATCGTTTGATTGCGAGGTTCACGTCTTCGATCCGGATCGCTTTCATGCGGTCAGCTTCTTGTATCATTGTCCCCTGGGGTAACTGATACAAGGTTTCTAAGAGCAAATTATCCAGTCGTTTTTCTGGAGAATTAAAGCCGAAAGGGGCGGATCGGATCAAACTGTTTTTGGCGTATTCAAATTCTTTAGGCGTTATTCCGTTTTGGACAAATTGATCCACCATGCGGAGACTCTCTTGGATCGCAGGTAAGGTGTCTCCGGTTTTTGGAAAAAAAGTCATTCTCCAGCTATGCGCTTGGCTTCCAAATTTGAAGGCGCTCCCCGCACCGTAAGTCCACCCGCGTTTTACCCGTAGTTCTTGCATTAATCTGCTGTTAAAACCTTCTCCAAATACCGCATTGGCAATTTTGAGCGCGTCACGGTCGGGTGAGTGAATACTTATTCCGGGATACCCAATAATGATTTGCGATTGGGTGCGCTGGGGCTTGTCAACGATGAGCCATTTTCCCCCGAAATTCCCTGTGTGCGTTGACGCAAGCGGAAGGAGTTGGGGAGGGGTGGACTGTCGAAACGTCTTTTTTGCCCAAGATTCAAGCGTTTTCTGATCTATATCGCCCGTAG
>JAIXVT010000161.1 GCA_027482725.1 Pseudomonadota bacterium
ACCAAGTGCACCGTCCGGTGGATTTGGGCGAATCTGAAATCGCTCCGCCAAAAGATCTTTACGTTTCGATTGGACAATCCCAGGGAGTAAAAAAAGGGAGTTACTTGGATGTGTATCGAAAAATTTCAAGTTACGACAATATGACTCAAAAATTGCGCGGAGACCACTTGGTTCCTGTGGCCCGAGTCAAAGTGATTTTTTCCGATGATAAAAACTCTATCGCTCGTTTAGATCAAGTCGTCTCACTGCAAAATGAACCTGCATTGATCCCACAGGGAGTCATGATGGGAGACGTTGTCAGAATATCTGAACGCTAACCCAGCAGCATGCTCCCTACGGCCTGGTCAAACAGGAAAGGTGTGCTGAATTAGCGTTAAAAAGCCAGAAAAGATCACCAGAAAAGATCAAGCGATGCTTTAATTGCTGAGGTCGCGAACTACCCGATTGACTTGTTCTTCGGTTACGGATTTTCCCAGAGCGGCTCTGCGGATCAGTGTCTCGGGTACCGTGGTCTCTTTTGCATTGGGGTTTAATGACAGTGCTTGGTTGACCGCCGTTTGTGTGGCCAAAGCGATTTCGTCTAAAAACGACAAGTCATCAATGTCGACGTAGGTGTTACGGAGGGCCGTGGTGTAATTGTCCGTTTCAGTATTGGCTGAAAGCACGATCAAGCCGACCGGTAGTGCGTAGGTATGCATTTGTCCCGCCACAATTCCCTTAAACAGGGAAACTCCCCACGTGATTACTCCGCCTCCTAGGGCAACTCCAATGATTTTCTGCCCGGTCCCACCACCGGCTAGTGCGCCGACTGCAATACCGACGCCCGCTTGTGATTTTTGTGTCGGGAATGCCGTGAGGGCGAGAGACAATGCGATAAATCCAAAACTTTTAAGTGACAACATGGGGACTCCTTTTTAAATTAAAGCAGTTTATAAATCGAGTTACAGCGATTTTCGTTACAACAATGAGATCGAAACCGTAGCAAGTAGGACTCAAGAGATCAACACTATTGATGCAGTAAATCAGAATACCGCTTAACGCGAGAACCGCTAAAGGGTAGGTTAACCGGGAGTGTTCGAGTCCTTACTACAAGCTGTGGCATTTAGTATCTTGGGTGAATCTGGCGAACTATGGAACTGTCGCAACGATGTGGCATGGTTACAAACCCTCCAATCCCTTTCCCAAGAAAAGCGCATCATTCTCGATATTGAAGATATAAAAAATTTTACGCGGGATCAGATGAATTTCCGCCGGCTTAAACCTCTAGAGCACCCCTACTCCTCTTACGATGTTGATCTTAAAGCCCTCCACGCGTTTTCATTACACCCCGAACATCCTGTTGTCGCTCCACCTTTGAGCAAAGCCTGTGCGGATATTCGTTCGTTTTCAACTTGGGGTTTGCAGGGGCTGGGCGCAGGAGCGGTTTGGCCTTCAGGGATCATGACTCTTCCCGTACGTTGGAGTGCGAAATTTTTTCAAGGACTCAAATCCCCCTCGGCGCCTCTTCAGCGCGGTCCATCGTATACCCAAACCTTGGATGCCGCACCTACTGCTGTTTTGCAAAATGCAGGTGCTGCGGCGATTTTTCAGGCGCCATTATGGATGACGGGCGCTTGGGTCACATTTGGTGTAGATCAGTTTTGGAGCGCATGGTGCGAGCGTCATCCGAAAATGTCCGAAAACCTGTCGATTTTTTGCAGATTTTTAAAGCGTCAGCGTGACACCCACTATCAATGGGCGGAGTCGGGTAGAAAATTAGGAAGTAGATTGCGATATCTATTTGAAAAGCGCCAGACTGGGGCTGTGCAAAGCCGAGATTGCCACCAAGATGCTTCATTGTTGGCAAGCGATTCGGATCAAGTTGAACGCGTTCTTAAAAAACAATTTCCTCATGTTAATTTTGATCTTGTTGCTCCTCACGCTTACGGCGTCTGTCCCCTATTCAGAATAAGAAGTAATCCCTCTGTTCAAGAGTTCGACCAAATTCAACTTTTGAGTCGGGGGTTCCCAATAACGACAGAGCCCCCGACCCAAGAAGCACCGCAGAACTCCGTCTGCGACACGCTTTTTCAAGAACAGTTTAGGCAACATTTTTCGCGCCTCAGGGATACATCGGTTTCAGATGAGATTTTAATGTCTCTAAATCCCAGTCGATCCATCACGATTCATACGCATTCCTTAGCTACTTCGAAGGAAAAATTCTCTCGATCTTCTGCGTTTCCCGAGGCAGGCGAGCTATGGGTCTTGATTCCCCAACTCCCGCGAGAGCGTGATGATCAGCAGTTGCGTCAGGGTGTTACAGATTGGTCTCAGGTTCATCAGCAAATGCAAAAAATGATCAAATCGTTTTCTTATCGGCATTGTAAGACTAACGAGGCTAACTGGAGTTTGCGTTTTGAAAAAATTCGCAGTGAAATGGCTCATGGTGCCCGAATTGTTCCATCTCTTCAGCACGATATTGAGGCGCAGGCTTACGATCATGTCGCGGATAAGATTCAACGTGACTTCCGCCATTGGAAAATTCATCGCTATCAGAATCTGAACGCGATTGTTGATGCCTTACGTTCATCGCGTGTCCGTCAGTTGGTCTTGCTGGTGCACGGAGATGAGCAACGTAAGCGCTGGGTAGATCCGACCTACAACGAAATTCCTTCGACTGTTTTTAATGATGTTTCTTCTGCTCTCCAAGGTGTTCATGTGTATTCGTGTTTTGGGTCATCGATCCTGAATCGGGTTCCTTATCGAGAATATTTCGCGGCCTCGCCATCCGAGCACGCTTTCCGGAGATTTACGGTCATCGACCAGAGTGATGTGTTTCCCATCTCGGGTACACCCCTGCTGGCTTTTGGTGCATTCTTAAAAACCATTGACGAATGGGCTAAAAAAGACGCCCACGTTTCGGCTCGGATACAGGCTTTGCGCTTGGCAGATAATATTTTTCAAGAACCGTGCAGGATCAGGGTTAAGGGTTTGCGCGTGACTCAAGGTGTGGGCTTGGTCAAGCTTGGGACATTGGTTTTGGGGGTGATGACGGCGGGGCAAAACCAACTGGAATCCCCTCTCGTCGATTGTTCTACAGTCCAATTCGACGCTAGCCCAAAAACACCTTTAGATTCTGGAATCGCCATCTACGGAGTGAATCAAAAAATTCCTCTCCGCTATCAACGGGATTCTACGATCAAAGTCGAGGTGATCGAAAAAAGAGACTGGGGTTCCCCCCAGTAAACAAGAGTTAAGGTTTTACAACCAAGAACTCAACCCGTCGATTAACCTCAGCCGCACCATTTGTTTTGGGATTCACTTTAGGCCGAGATTCCCCAAAGCCGCGAGTCACAAGTTTGTTCTTTGCGACACCTTTACGGACCAGGTAGTTTTTCACGCTTTTTGATCGGTTTATCGAAAGTTTTTGGTTGAATGCGGGCGTACCGATCTGGGAAGTATGACCGTCTATGTAAACTGTCTTAATCGCTTTTGGATTCCGTCGGATAATCAAGGCAACGTCATCCAGCACATCGCGCGAATTTCCCTTAATGCGCGCGCTATTGTTCTCAAACAAGATTGGTTTTAGAATTTCGATGCGCTGAGCGTGGAGTATTGCAGTTTTTGTGACGGCAATCGGTTTTAATTCCTCTTGTGGTAAAGGAACCGGCGCGGGCTCGGGTTTCTTCTCTTCGACGATGGGTGTGGGCACAGGCTGTTGAACTACTGGCTCGACTGCTGGTGGCTCGACTGCTGGTTCAACATTCTCGACCGGATTTTCTACTGGGCCCGGTGCAGGGATTTCATACACGGGCTCTTCCTCAACCCCTGTGTAGCGCAATCCCGCGATAATCCTAAAATTTTGTCCGGTTGGGCCGTTCACGTTTCCAACAGATCCGCCCCCGGTCAAGATGAGGTTAGGTTTCACCGCGTACCGAAGACCTGCGTAAAACTCGTTGGGGTCAATTGACGAATTGGGATTGAGCGGGTGCTGTGACGACCATTCTAAAGATGTCCCCCAAATGTCGTTGATCGAATAATATGCACCGGCTCCGACGAGCATGCGTTTTCGCATATCAATCGTTTCGTAAGCCAAGCTTGGCGTGTAAATCGAATTGGGTGCGCTCATGAACCCGAGGTTGGCGTTGAGCGTCAATGCTCCAAACCGGTGTTCCCCGGCAAGGCGAGCCATCACGATGGTCGAAGCATCCGAAACGAAGTTTTCACTATTGCCGGTGGGTAAACGGAGTTCTGGGATAAGGGCAATTGCGGTGTCGCTGCCCGCATTAGTGAGGCGGATTTTAGCCAACACGCGCATGTCCCCGAAAGCGGATACGCTACCTTGGCGTAAAAATACATTGCTTGCGTTGTAATTGAGGTAGTGAAAAATCGGAGCCCCAAAGAATAGTCCCAATCGGTCGCTTGCGCGGAACCCCACGAAAGCATCAACGGTTTGGAGGTGGTCGATGACTCGCGAGAGTTGCCGGTTTTGTGCTGCATTGATCACAACGAGAGGTTCGTTGACATAGTTGTAGTTGAGTCCAAAGTACCATTTTTGGTTTTTGGGCCAATCGCCACGGAAACCGTCTTCGATCAAAACAAACCGATCTGACGTGGACGGTGTAAAATACTGAACGTTTAGTCCAGTCGCGGCTTGCGCGATTGAACTGACTAAAACTGCGAACAAGGTCAACTGCGTTTTCATAGGGATGTCTCTACACTAGGCTAAGTTATGGATTAATCAAGGTAATTTTCATTTTCTGGGTGGGGCTTTGCCCTATTCCAAACGGCCCCTTTCCGTGTTCCTTTGGAGGCAAGTCGTGCGGGGTAACGTGCTGTTAACCTTAAACATATTTAAATCTAGGCAAACACCCGAGAGGTTCCTAGATACAGAATAATGAGATTATCTAGCCTAAGTTATTGTGATTATTGGGGTAAGTGGATTCGTTTTTTAGGCCGAGCGCAGGGAGAGGGGCCGGTTAGGGGCGGTAAACATGCCAAAAATCATCCTCATCGGCGGGGGGCGCGGTGATCACCATCGTAGAAGGTTGGCCGTCGATAAAGATGAGAATAAGAGTTTTCCGATAGGGCGAGTTCATGAATTGAGTTAAGCATATATTGATAATGATTATCAATATGAATTTAGTGAGCGAGTCCCTCTCGGGCGTAACCCAATGCGATTCCAAATCCCAGATCGGTGCTCGTCAAGAGCCTACTGCACCCAGAACCGGCTGACATACACCACGTCCGTCACGACATCTGGGCCGAACGGGCACATGGGGCGACCCCGGTAAATATAACCTTCGTAAGTGATGCCCCGATTGTTCAGCGATTGATGAGACAGAGTTGTTGCCACATCACTGCTTGTCAGTGTGCCCAAAGGGTAGTTTTGGCCATTCACAATCAAGTTTGCGGTACACCCCCCAATCGACCCGGGAGGGGAGAGCGCCACTTTAGCTGTATTCGCAAGCGAAGTGCTTGCCGCATTTGGGTTGTTGTTCACAGGCGAACAAGCCCCCAAATAAAGAATGAGACCAAGAATGGAAAGTGGCTTGAGCCGGCCTGAATTCATACCTCATTCAGTTTAACAAAAAGGACAGATAGGAACTTCCCAAATGGATTAGGGGGAAAAACTTACCCATCCCATAGGGGTAAGTTCTTTGTCATTCTACAAAGAGTTTGGGTGGTTAACGGGTGCAAGGAGGGTTGCATGAGTCCCCGGTTTTTTCTGAATCTGATGGGTTTCGTTTTTGCTCTGTCGCTAATTTCTTGCACCAAAACTGGAACCGTAACTAGTGTGGGGGGGAACTCGACTATTAACAACGGAAGCGGTGGTGGTAGTGGTAGTGCTGTAACGACATGTGAATCTTTAGGTTATGTTTCAACCTGTCCCTCCGGTAGATCGTGCACATCAGCAGGGATTACCTTATCGGGAGTAGCGTGTCTTTCGGTAACCCTTCCGAATTGTCCAGCAGGATACTATAATGAATCGACGTCATGCCCGGGCCAATGTAAAAGCGAAACGGTGGTTGTGAGTGGACAGTCACGGACCTGTTGGGCGGTTGATACTTCTGTTCCAGATACAAAGACTAAGCTCGGTTTGACCGCAGAATGGCGCACATTTGAGGCAAGCCCAGCAAATGATCGAGAATGTCCAAAGAATCAAGCTCCTGGAGACACCATTCACGGGAGCGAGTGTTTAGCGATTGTTCAGGGAGGGCACGAGCCTAATGATGTGTGTACGGGCTGGCCGATTCGGACGTGTGGCCAGTCCAATCGTTGGTACCCTCTTTATCTCCCCGGCGGGTGTCAAGCGGTATGTCCTCAGGGTACACAGCTGAAAAAAGTAAACTCTGGTGCAAGTTATCCTCAAGATCCGCGAACGTGGGGGAGCTATTGGTATGGTAACTGGTATGGCGACTGGATGGCGTGTGTGTATGCGGAAGTACCGACTGCAGGGTATCTCGCCGAACTTGATAGTAACGGGAGATTTTTTTTCTATCGCGATAATGGAACAACCATAAACACAGATCAAAACTGTCGTTCCATCGCGTTTAATTCAGATAAACCGATAACTCGAATTCAGCGCTTGCATAACGGAACAACGAACAGCAATGCCTGTCAATTTACGGCGGCTCAGTCCGGCGCTAAAGTTTTCAGGTTCGATGACGGTTCTGGAGAAAAATTTTTGTACGCGGTTAAACCGACATTTAGTTCAAAAATTCGTCGCGCAAAATGTCCAGTGAACGCTGTTTCTTTGAATAAGGATCTCAAGTGTCTATTAGCTTCTACACCACCAAAGACCTCTAGCTGGACCCCGAATGCTACATTTTTCAGACAGCCTAATAATGGAAAACCGGTATTTGAGCTTTATTACGAGGCAAATGGTGGCGCATGCAATTCCAGCGATACCATAGCTTCCAATGGTCTCACGTGTTTCTTTTCATATCTCCCTCCTTCGTCTAACCGAACGGCTCAAAATTTCTTTGATGTGTCTTCGATCACTACAAATTCAGCAGATTTATCTGTTATTCCAGATAGTACAAATCTCCAAGTGGGACAACCCCAAGGTTGGTATATTGAGGGTCGAAATAAAGAGAATTGTAATTAATTTTGTGATGAGCTATCAGCTCGTTGAGGCATTGTACACTTTAAATCGAACGATAATAAATTCTCGAAAAATCTATTAACTTTCCGGCGTGCTTCCAGTTTACCGGCAGAAAACTTCCCTGTACCCTCCCGCCTATGGCAAAAATTTTAATCTTGGGGTGTGGGCGGCAGAGTTACGGGGCGGCAGGGGACCTACTCCGGTTTGGAAGCGCGGTGGGGATCACCAGTCTCACTTTGGCCGATCACGATCCCCATGCCGCACAGCGCCTCCATGACTACCTTGGAGCAGGAATGACGGCGAGGTGGGCTTCTCCCTATCCTCATCATAAAACCGGGACCCCCCCGTCCTCGACTCCGCCTCAAATCCAGTGGACGCAGTGTGACGCTGGCGCCGATTCGACTCAGCTTGCGCAGCTTATGGAACAAGCGGATGTTGTCGTGAATGGTTTGCCTTACGCATTCGCTGTGCATATCACGCGTGCCGCTATCGCTGCCAGGTGTCATTTGGTGGATTTCGGCGGCGACACGGATCAAGTGCTCCAGCAGCTGGCATTGTGTGGCGATGCCGATCGTGCCGGGATAACAGTGGTGCCTGATTGTGGAATGGGCCCAGGGATTACCAATATTACGGTGGGGCATGCGTTCGAGATCCTTGATCAAGTGGATTCGGTGTGCACATGGGATGGGGGGTTACCGTTACACCCGACACCACCGTTTTTTTATCACCAGATGTTTGCTACAGAAACGCTGATCAATGAATACACGGGCATGACCACACAAGTTAGAGATGGTGAATGGGTGCAGATTGCGCCGATGTCCGAAATCGAGACGATTGACCTGCCCCGATTGGGCCGCTTAGAGGCGACCCACGGCATGGGGATGTTGTCGACGTTGCCATGGACTTACCGTGGGCGCATCCAACACCTCGAAAATAAATTTGTACGTTACCCCGGTCATTTTACGTTGATGCGCGCATTACGGGATTTGGGGCTGATGGCGCCTCGGGGGCGGCCTGTCGGGGAACTGGGTGGCGATGCTGGTGTTGGGTCCGTGCCGGGGCCCGAACGGGTGGGGATTTCGGCAGCATGTCTAGTCGGCACTCCACCGGCGCAAGTTACTCTGCACGGTAAAGCGGTACTGGCTGCGGATATTGGTGTTGCGCTGTTGGAGTCGTGGCTCGCGCCCCCTGCTCGCGCACGGGATTGCTCGGTCATTTGGACGGTGGCGCGCGGTACTAAAGACGGTCAGCCCGTCTGTACCGAGCACTTTATTTATGACGAATCGGACCCCGTAACCGGTTTAACATCTATGCAACGCACCACGGGCTTTACTGCGGCCATTGTTGCGCAGATGGTGCTATCCGGCCAAATTTCCCGGCGTGGGGTTTACCCAACGGAGCTGATCGTGCCTAAGCTCCCGTTCTTTGCGGAGCTAGCCCGGCGCGGGGTGGATTGCTCCATTCCGTAACTGGTGGCGGATGCTGGTGTTGGCACCGCGTCATAACCAACTTTACTCCTAGGATTCCCGCAACTTAACGCACCACGGTCTACCCACTCGCTGGTGGCAAGTGGTCTAATTCCGGACT
>JAIXVT010000207.1 GCA_027482725.1 Pseudomonadota bacterium
AACACCACAGGACTTGGGGATCAACTCTTGGGAGCCGCCTACCGGGTATGGAAAAATGATTCGGGGTCTTCGATCACCGGACAAGTTCAAGTCTCGATTCCCGCCTATTCGAACTCAAGCAATGCGGCCTCCAATACTCCTTACCTCGGGGATGGATCCACAGATTTTACGCTAGGGTCTTTTGGCGAATTCAGCTTGGGCTCACTGAGCGGCGATGGACCGGGATCCGCTCTCCAAGATCTGTACCTTGAAGTCGGGGGCGGCGCTACATTCCGATCTAACGGTTTTTCCAGTGCGATCCCTTACAGTTTGATTTTAAAGCGCGATGCTCCCCAGGGAATCCTGTTTCAAGCCGGAATCATGGGACAAGCCAGCCTAAAAAATGATCAGTTTTCGAATTCGCTCAGTGGACAAATTCAGGCCTTTAACGAGTCGTTGCGGGGAGCAGCCGGAAGTTACTTGGTCAATGGAGTAAACAGCTCTTGGATTCAAATGCACGGACAATTGGGATATGCCATTAATCCTCTTCTTAAAATCAACGGGGGGGCACGGTATCCGTTATCGGGGAATTATGCACCATTGGGTCTGAGCATTTTTGCAGGCGCAGAATTTGGCTTTGGCGGAGAAGAGGGGCCAAACCCGGACCAAAGGGACACGCCCATCGAAACTGCGCCCAAAGCTGTCGGTTCGGGGAAAAAGATCACCAAAGCTCCCCAGGGTTACGTAGAATATGATCTCGAATCAACGGTCACTTCGGTCAACGATCAGTTCTATGTCGTGAAAATTGCGCTCGGGAAGTCGGACGGGGTAAAAGTGGGTCATTATTTTGATCTCTTTACCGCGGGAGATCAGCCCCAACGCCTGGCCCGTGGGAGGGTCACCCACATCAAATCCGGCGAATCAGCGCTGAGCATAGTAAACTATTTTACAGACTTACCCATTGAAGTCGGCACCGTCGCCAAGCGTGTGCTGAGTTCAGAATAAATTCCATAACCTCATCACGGGGAGAGACTGCTCATGAACATGTTAAAAATGGGGATCATAGGATTATGTTTTATACAGGCAGCCCACGCCAAGCTTTGGGAAAACCAGTTTATCCAGTTTGAACTCCCCAAAGACTGGCGTTGTGTTTTGGAGGGCGCCGAGTGGGTCTGCCAAGGCGACGATCCTGAAAACAAAAAAGAAGCGATCATTGTTTTGGCCGCAAAATACAAAGGGGAAAAAGACACCCTTGATTCCTATCAAGCTTATTTACAAAGCCCCAAGGCGTGGAAAACCAACCAGGGAAAAGAACTGATTTCTGAAGTTAAATATGCAAAAACCATTTCTATCGCCGATCACCCTTGGGTGGATGGATTTCACATGAGCAGTGAAGTCGAAGGGTATTTCACGCGTTATTTAGCCACAGTAAAAGAAGACTTGGGCGTACTGGTCACCTACTCTGTGGCCAAATCCCGTTACTCCGAATATGTGCCGATGTTCGAAACATTAGTGAAATCGTTACGCGTGTTCCACCGCCCAGGTGGCCTAAACGCAGCACCCGCAAATTCGGACCTCTTTAAAAATGCTCAAATCGCGGGGGAATTGGGCGATGACGCTTTTTTACCCCCCGAAGAAGCCTCTAAAAAAAGCCAAAAATCGGGGATTGAAGCACTCCTCGATGATCCTATAGTTTTTTACGGTGGCGTCGGCTTAGTGGCCATCCTGCTTTTGCAGATCCTTCGTCGATCCAAGAAACGGAAGTAGCCCCAAGCGCATTTACTTCCGACTTGGGAGGTTTGGGCCCAAGACCCACAAAAGTAGGCTTAACGCCCTTAAGCCACTTTTGGGCAAGAGCATTCACCTGGGCCGGGGTCAACGCGTGGATCACTTCTTTATAACTCTTTAACGTCAGCGGAGAGCGCCCCAATAGGGCCTGGTTTGCAAGAGTCATCATCCGGCTCTCGGAACTCTCTAGAGACAGTTCGTATTGATAAATTAAACTTTGCTGAAGGCGCTTGAGGTCAACAGAGCTGAGCCCTTTTTGCGTCACTCGTTTTAACGTCGATTCAATCCGTCGCTTGACCGTAAACGCACAATCGGGATTAACTCCTGCGTACACGGTCATCCAGTGGGTATCTTGAAACGGCAAGTGCGATGCGTAAATGGTATAGGCCCAACCCCGACGCTCGCGGATTTCATCAAACAAAACCGAACTCATCCCCCCGCCCCACCACTGCTGAATCAGGAGAGCTGCCAAGCGTTCGGCCAAGGTCGTCACAGGCGCTGAAATTCCCCACACCAAATGCCCTTGTTCGATTGGAGCTATTTTCCAAAATGTTCCCGATCGAGTTTGCGTGGGAGGTTCCATGCCCAGCTTCGGCACCGTTGCAACATCCGATCCCCTGCCCGGCCACACGTCTGTGCCCAAATCTGAAAAAATACGTTTGGCATGATCAAACGATACCCCTCCCGCAATGGCAATGATCATGTTTTGTGGCCGATAGTGCTGATGAAAAAACCGCACCAAACGCGCACGACTCATCCCCGATACCGATTCGACCGTCCCGGTAATACTGCGGCCCAAGGGATGATCGGGAAAAATCGTTTCTATAAAAAGATCGAACACCTCTTCTTCGGGTTGTTCACGGACCGACGCAATTTCTTGCAAAACGACCTGTTTTTCTTTTTCAAGTTCT
>JAIXVT010000144.1 GCA_027482725.1 Pseudomonadota bacterium
CCGATACCATCTCAATTTCGCTCCCTGCAATCGGGATGAATAATCAAACCGCTTTCCAAGGTCAAGCCGAGGTGGGTTTTGACATGCAGATCACACCGACGATTTTGCAAGATAAAGATGTCGATATCAGTATTTCTCTTTCGCAGAAAAACTTGATTGGATATTCCTCACAGGGCGGTCCGCAAATTTCCAACCATAGTTCTCAGACTCGGATCTATGTAAAATCCGGAGAAGTCGCGGCGATGGTGTCCTACCAAAGCCAAGACTACACCAACGCGTTTAATAGGGACGATCCCGCATCAGGGAATTTCGGAAGCCCTAACCCCACACAGGGTCAAAATGGAGGCCAAGCTCAGACTCGTCCCCTATTTACGATGTTGAGGTCCAAAAATTTTACGAAAAAGAACGGACAGTTTGTTGTTTTTGTAAGTCCACAAATTATTGAAAATGCCTCTGATGGAACGCAAGACCTTCAGAAAAACTTCAGGGTGAAATCACAATAACGGGGACATCATGGGACACTTGATTGCAGTGGTTGGCGGAAAAGGCGGTGTGGGAAAAAGTGTGTTCTCCGCAAACTTTGCGCTTTCTTACTTGTTAAATATTAAGCAGCGGCCTTTGATTGTGGATCTCGATTTTCAAAGTTTGGGAGACCAAAACATCATCTTGGGATTGAATCCGCCTAAAAATATCGTCGATCTGACCAAAACCCAGGTACCCCAATGGGATCCTAAGACTTTATCCCCATTTATGCTGAATGCTCCGCAAGGGTTTAGTTTTATTGGTGCTCCACGTGATGCGGCACAGGCGCGAGAAATCGATGCCGAGGGTTTGGGAAAATTTCTCAAAGCGGCCACTCAAATTTTTCCTTGGGTGGTTGTGGATTGTGGAAACGGACTTGAGCCTCATGTCGGAAAAGTCTTTGAGCAAGCCACTGCAATTTTTGTAATAGGGACACCTGACATCATTGTTCTCAATCAAACCCGCAGGATCTATTCCAAACTTCAAGAGTATTTGGTTCCGCCCGAAATGATCCAGTTTGTTTTGAACAAACAGTCTCCTCAACAGGTCATTACTCCCGCAATCGTCCAAAAAAACTTGGGTCGTCCGGTGTTTCATATCATTCCCGAGGACACCGGAGTGGCCGAATCGTCATTGTCGAAAAGTGCTCCATTTATGATATCGGCTCCGACTTCGGCGTTAGCGCGCTCCTATTCGGATTTGGTGCGTAAAATTGATCAATCCAAACTTTTTGATCAGCTCGCTAAAATTAATAAATCCGCAATTCAGGTAAAATCCGCAACTCCACCCGCATCCGATGCCCAAGCTTTGGCAGATACTGGGGACATGTTCGGACGGTCGCGTCTTGGAAATCTTGATCCATGGACTACGATGAAGCTCCGAGTGCACCGGGCTTTGATCAGTGTGGTGGACATGAAAAAGATGTCAACTGACCTTGCCGATCCTTCGCAGAAAAATGTCGTGCGGGAACGTACACAAAAAGCGGTACTGGATATTCTTGAAAAAGAAGATCTTTCCCGAATTTGTCCGACGCGGGAATTGCGCATGCAGCTGGTTAAAGAAGTTTTGGATGAGGCCTTGGGGTTGGGGCCACTTGAAGACTTATTGGCGGATGATACCGTCACCGAAATCATGGTCAATGCCCGGGATCAAATTTACATCGAACAACTGGGAAAAGCTAAGGTTTCCAAGGTTACCTTTTCCAGCGAAGACCAAATGATGAACGTGATCGAACGGATTGTAACCCCCTTGGGCCGAAGGGTAGATGAAAAAACTCCCTTTGTTGACGCACGATTACAAGATGGATCAAGGGTGCATGTGATTATTCCGCCACTTGCTTTACGGGGCCCTACGATTACCATCCGCAAGTTCCCAAAAAAGAGGATTACATCAAAAGACTTAGTCGATTTTGGATCGATGACGCCTGAAATTGCCGACTTCCTGAGATCTTGCGTGGAAGCTAAACTGAATGTGATTGTTTCTGGGGGTACAGGATCAGGAAAAACCACGTTGCTGAACGTCTTGTCTAATTTTATTCCTGCTAACGATCGGATCATAACGGTAGAAGACGCAGCCGAACTCCAGTTGGGACAAGAACACGTGGTCCGTTTGGAAACACGTCCAAAAAACATCGAAGGCGAAGGCGAAGTTTCTATTCGTGATTTGATCAAGTGTTGTTTGCGAATGCGCCCCGACCGGATTGTTGTGGGGGAGTGTCGCGGCGGGGAAGCCTTGGATATGTTGCAAGCCATGAATACCGGCCACGCGGGTTCATTGACGACAGTTCACGCCAATAATCCGCGCGAATCCCTAGGACGCTTGGAAACCTTGGTGATGATGGCAGGACTTGGTCTTCCACTCAAAGCGATTCGTGAAACCATTGCCAGTGCGGTTAATGTGATCATCCAGCAGTCCCGATTGTCGGATGGATCGCGTAAAGTTACCCATATTTCCGAAGTGGTGGGGATTCAAGGAGATACGATTACCCTTCAGGATATTTTTATCTATAAGCAAGAGGGACTCGACAAAAACCGTAAGATTGTTGGTCGATTTGTTCCGACGGGTTTTATTCCGAAATTCGTAGAGGAAATGGAAGCCAAAGGGATGAAAGTGCCTCGGGGGCTGTTCACCGTAAAAGGGATCGCTTCATGAGCATGATGTCATCACACCTTTTTTTAGCGATCATCGTCTTTGTCGCCGCATTCCTGATTATGCTGCAATTTTCGGAGCGAATCTTGGACTGGGTACGGTTTCAATCGATAGGTACACGGGACTACATCGTCGAACGCTTAAAACTCATGATGATTGAAATCGATCCTGAGCGAGTTCTTTTGTATCAATCTGGGGTGACGCTTCTTTTCTCAGCGAGTTTTTTTTATCTAGGACTCCCGAACGTAGCTTTTGCGTTGGTTTTGGCGATTATCGGTGGTGGGGTGGGGTGGTTCGCACCCAAGCCTGTAGTGGATTATCTTTACCGCAGGCGTTGCCAAGCTTTCGTTCTCCAGATGGTCGATGGTTTGGGTCTCATGTCCAACGGTATGCGGTCTGGTTTATCGGTTGTTCAGGCCCTGGGCTTGGTGGCAAACGAGATGCCCAGTCCCATTAAAGAGGAATTTGAACGGATTTTAGCCGAAAACAAGCTCGGAATTTCGGTAGAAGAGGCTTTTGTCAGTTTGTCCAAACGCGTGATTTCTGACGAAGTTGAAATGTTTGTCACGAGCGTAAATATTCTTAAAGAAACGGGCGGTAACCTGGCCGAAACTTTTGACACCATCACCCTCATGATCCGTGAGCGCATCAAGGTTGAAAACAAAATCAGTGCATTAACGGCACAGGCCTATGGCCAGGGAATGATTCTGATGGCTGTTCCACCTTTTATGTTCATGGTTCTCAGCAGTACCGATCCCGAAACCATGAAACCGATGCTCAATCATCCGATTGGATGGGCAATTATTGCCGGTGTGATTGTGTTAGAAATTGCCGCGTTTTTTGTCATAAAAAAAATCACCACAATCGAAGTATGATGGAGACATGAGCTTCCCTTTTACTTTTTTGTTGGGTGCAGTGTTGTTTACCACCACCGTTTACGCTCGGGCGGATGTGAACCTGAAGAACGGAAATTTTACGATTCAATTCACGGACCTCAAGATGCAAGGGGGAATCCAACCGGAAATCTCCCGCACCTATAATTCAAAAACTGAATACACCGGAATGTTTGGTTACGGTTGGTCGTCGAAATACGAAACACGGATCCTTGTTGAGTTGGACGGTACTTTGTTGGTCCGTGAATACGGTGGCGGAGCCGAAAATCGGTTTCTCCCGGTCAAATACGATCCCAAAACCACGCAGGACGCGATTAGTAAAATGGTAGAAATCGGCCAAAAAAACGGATTTATCGCAAGTAAGGGCGAAATCCAATCGTATCGATTGCGGCTTGAGACCGATTCGGTGTTCCGATCCCTCCAGACGACGATGATGATTAACAAAGGGTATCTCCCCAAAAAAGAGATTGTTGATGGAAACCAGTTTGTTTCGACGAAGTTTCAGTACCAGTACATCACGAAATTGAAAGACGGGTTTATCCGGGCGTTAGAGGACGGCTTTGTGGAGAAATTCAATCTCTCCGGAAAATTGGTTCAAATTTCCGACCGTGATAAAAACTCGCTTCAACTGTCTTACAATTCAAATGGAGTGTTAATTGAGGCAGTAGATAACCGCATGAGAAAAATTAAATTCATCTATGATGAGAAGGGAAACCTCTCTGAAGTTGTCGGCGAAAGCGGGAAAAAAGCCTCATTCAAATACGATAAGAATAGGTTTCTCGTTTATTCCAAGGATGATGCAGGGGTGGAAAATACCTTTAAGTACGCCGAAGATGCGTTTAGAAATTTGATCGAGGTGGGGTTTCCAAACGATAAGGACGTTCAAGGCAATCCACGATCAATGAAGATTGCGTATTTTGGACCCGAAAAAAATGTGAGCGTCAAATCGGTCATCAATCCTGATGGATCATCCAATGACTATGACTACAAAATTGATCCAAAAAACCCGCTGACTTATTTTGTTTCTGTGGTTACCAAATCTGTTTCGGGACGTATTCAGAAGCGGTCTTATGACTACGTCTATGATCGTAAACCCAACGGGGAGCTGGTGACCAAAAAACTGATCGAAGATACCAATGGCTCGATCAAGGAAACCTTGTACGATCCAAAATTGAGCCTTCCGTTAAAAATCAAAGAGGGTACAGCCGAAAACACGTTTGAATATGATGTTAAGGGACGCATCACAAAAAAAATTACTCCTTACGAAGTGCTTGAATACGCTTACGATGCCGCATCGGGGGGAATTTCAAAGTACACTTTGAAAAATAAGGAGAGTCCGAAAGACCCGCCTTTTGTCATTGTCGCAAAGTACGATCCCAAAACCAAAAAACTTATTTCAGCAGAAGGAAGCAATCGTAAA
>JAIXVT010000281.1 GCA_027482725.1 Pseudomonadota bacterium
CGCTGGAGTACCCCAACGGTCCCGCATTTGGGGGTAAGATTTGAGCAACTGAAATATTTCATCCTCAGTGTAGGGCACTCCGGAGTCCCATCCCTCGTCACACCCTTTTTGATGGTGCTGACAATAATGACGATCAATAACGCTAAGCAACCGAGTTACGGGTTTACTATTTTCTCCGATGACCTTGTATTGAAACAATGAATAGACAGAAAGCTGAACAAGCTTCCTCACTTTATCTAAAGTGCTGAGCTGATTTAGTCTTGTGAGCGATAAGTAAATGGTTCCCGGATGGAAGGGATCAACCACAAACGCCGGATTGACAGCGAATTCAACCGTGGGCTCCTCGTCAAAAACGGTTTCTTCAAACCCCGAACTGATTGACTTGAGCGCTTTTTGAGCGACGCAAAAATCTGCTCGCGACCCTAAAGTTCTTATATCTTCGGACAAGAGGGGCATTTCTGTTTTAAGGCTGTCCACATAGCCTTCAAATTTTTGAGTAATCTTGAGTTCATTGAGAATAAAACTAAAATCTTTATAAACACAGTCTCCCAAATTCGCGGGTGCGGATAAGGCCAAAGAAACCTGAGACACTGATAAAACCAACAGGAATAGACCTAGCAAAACTTTTTTCACGCCCTAAACGTAGGCTGAAAAAAAAATTTATTAAAGCCTAATTTTTTCGGAACACTCAAAATATACGAATACCATTTACCAAGCCATGTGGTACAAGACCTGCTCAAAGCTAGCTTGACCCGAATCTCCGACAGGCAACGCCGTAAAGTCAGCAATAAATCCCGGTAAAATTGCGCCCCGGTTTTTTTGTCCCAGCGCCGCTGCGGCATTTATCGTAACGGCAGCAAAAACTTCGGCGGGGTTCATCCGCATGTGCAACGCGCCCAAATGCATCATAAAAGGTAGATTCAGGCTGTAACAAGACCCCGGGTTAAAGTCCGTGGCCAAAGCCACGCGCGCACCGGCATCTAACAACGCACGCGCAGGCGCGAACGGTTCTCGTAAAAACAATGCGGTACCGGGCAACAGTGTTGCTATGGTGTTGGACTTTGCAAGTTGTCGAATGTCGGGGTCAGAAATTTTTAGAAGATGGTCAACGGATACCGCTCCTAATTTTGCACCTAGTCCTGCAGACCCCGTGCACACTAATTCGTCGGCGTGTACTTTAAGCAAAACTCGCGCGCGTTTTGCCCATGCTGCAAGTTTTTTTAAATCTTGATGGGTGAAATAACATTGATCTACAAAAATATCCACAGCCTCAAACGGGGATTCTTTATGGAGCCGAGATAAAAACTGTAAGCTCTCGGTAAAATAAGTTTCACGCGATACGCCTTGAGGAATGGCATGATGGGGCATCGCCGTTTTTACAAACGTCATTTCAGGGAAAATTTTTCTCACCTGATCCACGACACGGAGACACTTGAGCTCCGTCTCAAAATCTAACCCGTACCCTGTTTTACACTCTAGCGTTGTCACCCCAAAGGACTGCGCCCGTTTGACCCGTTGTACCGCAAGGTCTAACAACATTTTTTGAGAGGCCAAACGTGTGGCATTCACCGTCGTTAAAATTCCACCCCCCTGCTGAGCAATTTCTGCGTAAGTTACCCCCGCGCACCGCTGCCCAAACTCCCCTGCCCGGTCTCCGGCAAAAACCAAATGGGTGTGCGAATCAATAAGTCCTGGCATCAATGCGGCACCTTGGCCGTCGATTTTTTTTAACCCTTTACGTAAACTCGCGCCAACCTTTGCCGTGGGTAAAACAGCCTTTATCTTTCCCTCACGAACGATTACCGATACATTTTCGATATCATCCAAGTCGGAATAAGATAAACAACGTCCTCTTTTTTTGACGATATTTTTCCCGGTATACACACGGGAAAATCCCGTCCAAATTTCATTGCGTAATTTTTTCACACTTACCCCAACATCGGCATCCGCGCGCCGTATTGTCCTAGGCGTTCACGCGCTACTTTTTGTGCAAGTTCATAACCCGCATCCGCATGCCGCACGACCCCCATTCCAGGATCAGAGGTAAGCACGCGCTCAAGCCTACGGTCCGCATCCGGCGTACCATCGGCAACAATCACCATTCCAGAATGAATCGAATAGCCCATTCCCACACCGCCTCCATGATGAACACTGACCCAGCTTGCCCCATTAACCGCGTTGATCATGGCGTTTAAAATGGGCCAATCTGCAACAGCGTCCGATCCATCTTTCATCGCTTCGGTTTCGCGGTTAGGTGACGCTACTGATCCGCAATCCAAATGGTCACGCCCAATCACAATGGGTGCTTTTACTTTTCCTTTTCTCACCAATTCATTAAATAACAGCCCGGCTTGAATCCGTTCTCCAAAACCTAGCCAACAAATGCGCGCGGGTAATCCTTGGAAGGCGATGCGCTCGTGCGCCACATTTAACCAACGGTGCAAACTTTCGTGCTGAGGGAATAACTCTTTTAACGCTTGGTCGGTAACGGCAATGTCTGCGGGATCACCGGATAACGCCACCCAACGAAAAGGTCCGCGCCCTTCACAAAATTGGGGACGAATAAACAGAGGCACAAACCCCTGAAAATCGAACGCATTGCTCACTCCCGCTCGCACAGCCTGCGCACGAATATTGTTGCCGTAATCAAACGTGATTGACCCCCGCTTTTGGAACTCCAACATCGCTTCAACATGCACCCCCATACTGGCGATGGATCGCTTGCGGTACTCGGCCGGATTTTTGTGGCGCAGGTCTTCTGCTTCTTTTAATAACAATCCATGAGGAATATATCCGTTTAACTCGTCGTGGGCCGACGTTTGATCCGTGACTAAATCAGCATGAAACCCGCGGCGTAAAAGTTCATGGTGAATTTCTGCGGCGTTACCAATAAGCGCGATAGATTTAGCTTCGCCCGATTTGCGGTATTTTTCGACGCGCTTTAATGCGTCTTCGACGTCATCCGTCATTTCATCCAAATATCGCGTCTCAATACGTCGCTTAGCGTGTTCGGGATCCACTTCTACACTCAAGCTCACGGCACCAGCAATCGACGCAGCGAGCGGTTGCGCTCCTCCCATTCCTCCGCATCCTGCGGTCAGGACAACGCGGCCTTTCAAATTCCCCCCAAAATGCTGACGTCCGGCTTCAGCAAAAGTTTCATACGTCCCCTGAACAATCCCTTGCGTGCCAATATAAATCCAAGACCCGGCCGTCATCTGGCCATACATCATGAGACCCTTTTGATCTAACTCATCAAAGTGCTCCCAATTGGCCCACTTGGGCACCAACATGCTGTTCACCAACAATACACGCGGCGCATCCGCGTGAGACTTAAACACCGCAACCGGTTTTCCACTTTGAATCAAAAGAGTTTCCTGATCGGTAAGCTGTTTTAACTCTCTTACAATGGCATCATAACTTTCAGCATTACGCGCAGCTTTTCCGATCCCTCCATACACCACCAAATCTTTGGGGTTTTCTGCAACCGCAGGATCAAGATTGTTCATCAACATTCGGAGCGCAGCTTCTTGCACCCAACCTTTGGTAGATAATGACGTTCCGTGAGACGCACGAACAGGATAATGATTCATGTGCTGAATTTTATTGATTGAACGCCGATAAGGCAAATAGATGTTAAATTCAGCCTCTATTTGGGGTATTTTTATCAGATGCTTGTTTTGTTGTTCCCGTCCGTATTTTCACGGACCGTGGTGTTGTTTACCTTTTTTTCGTCGCTTTTGTTTTCCTATGAAACGGGTGCGCAACATTTTTCGTCAATAAAGGATATTAAAACACATTGGCTAACCCTTTCTAAACACTTACGTGACGACCGCTTTGTTGCGTTTGACATCAATGAAACCACCCTGAAGCTAGTTGAATCCACCCAACTCCAAAACTCAGAAAATCTGATTTTCCTTTTAAAGAAAACTCCTGATAAAGCTCTGCAATTTTTAATGTTTATGGGTGAG
>JAIXVT010000260.1 GCA_027482725.1 Pseudomonadota bacterium
TCTTCAAAACCCGGTATATTGAATAAACATCGTTTAACCTCACTTGCATTCCAATAAGCACGTCCATAAAAACTTTGAATCCATCGTTTCTGGATTCCCCCTTTGGGTAAAAGGCGTATGGTCTCGAAATACCTTTGCATAGATTTTTGCATCGCCGTTTCATAAAGCGCATACATCATTGGCGTACAAACCGAGGCAGACACTCCCCCATCCTTGAAATCTGCATTGGTGTATTCGTCAACATCGTTACGCCAATCAATGTGACTAATGGGACGGGCCTGAAGGACCCAGACTCGATTTTCATGATCTACAGCAAACTCAACATCTTGTGGAACCCCAAAATGCGCCGCGATTTGGAGTCCAAAATCTTTAATGCTTTTTACATGTTCGGGAAGAAGAACGTCGCCTTGGCCCTCTATGTTTTTATCGATAATCTTTCCTGTATGAATGCAAATTCGATAAGTAGAAGGGGAAATAGACCCCCCAACCAAATTCTCACCAAGGCCTACGCAGGCCTCTGCATAACCTTCATCCTCCCGTGCTTCATTTGGATGCAGCGTAAAGTAAACACCGGCAGCTTTAGCGGGTACCATGGCCTGAATGAGTACACGCATGCTGTTTTCAACGTCCTCTAGGTTTTTAATTTTTTTTGTTTGTATGTAACGCTGTACGCGCTCACTTTTCGCCGAACGAAATACCTTTCTGATGGCCACAAAAAGACTTTCATCGTCGGCAATATTTAAATAACTTTCGTATATTCCGGCGAAGCTTGCATGTGCTAAATCCTCCATTTTTGAGCTAGACCGTACGGCTACGGGATAACCCCCGATATTCCTAATTTCGGAAAGTAGCTCATCTTTACTTTGATCAATGTCTACCAAGGTTTTAATCGAGATTTCAAAACCAGATGAAACGGGCAATCCAAGAAGCTTCAGCTCATGTAAATTTTTAGCTTTTCCACCCGACCCCTCAAAACGAGACGATGGATTTCCTAATTTTTCAATGGTAAGCACTAAACTAATTCCTAGCACAGTACTTCGCCATTGGATAGTCAATTTTATACATTAGCTATGTGTAAACCTGAATTTCATGTGATAGCATTTTGCCCACAATGGATGTGTCCGATCTTTACGAATTTTATTGCAAACCTAAACTCGCGACTCTTCAAAAACTATTAAAAATTGATCGAATTTTTAGATATGCCCAAGGAGATGAACTTCGGGACGAAAATGGTAATCCTGTCTTGGATCTGCTTGGTGGGTACGGGTCTACCTTGGTTGGTCACAACCACCCTCGGCTTATTTTGAAAATGCAGAAAATTCTTGAGGCGCGTGTACCCGTACACACTCAGGGTTCAATTCACGAACCCGCATCTCGACTTGCAATCGAAATCAATGGTGCTTTTCAGGGTTTATATCAAACCAACGAAGACTACATCATCCATTTTTCGAACACCGGTACGGAAGCGGTTGAAAGTATAATCAAACATCAGCTGATGGCTTATGATAAGCGCAGGAAAAAAGCAAAATTTCAAGGCGCCGAAATCTCGGATAGTCCCGTTTTATTTGCCATAAAAAATTCATTCCATGGAAAAAGCTCAGCTTCAGTCAACGTATCTTGGAACCTAAAGTACAAATCGATGTACCCAAACTCGCCAGTTCGCGTTGAGTTCTTGGATCCTCACAATTTAAATCAATGCCGCTCTCAACTTTCTTCGGTTATAGAAAACGGCTTTAACCATACGCTTGGCATTCTATTTGAGCCCATTCAGTGCGAAGGCGGAATAAAAGAGATTCCTTTTGATTTTGCCCTCCTGATGAATGAACAACAAAAAAACGGCGTTGTTCTTATCGCGGACGAGATTCAAAGCGGTTATTTTCGAACGGGTCTTTTCTTAGCGTCTTACAGACTAAATATTTACCCAGATGCCTATTTGCTTGGGAAAAGCCTTGGCGGCGGTCTCTGTAAAATTTCCGCGGCGTGTATTTCAAAAAAAATATATCAAGACGACTTTAGCGTAGTGCATAGTTCTACTTTTAGCGAAGATGATTTATCTAGCGAGATCGCGCTTGAAACGATGCATCTCGTTCAACAGCAAACCCCGTCCATTCTTACACTTGCTAAAAACTTTGAGGCTTGGGTTAAAGAATACAATGAAAAACTTCTGCGTTTTCGCCCATTTTTAAAAGAAGTCCGCTGCTATGGCTTCTTGATCGGGGTCGAATTTGATTTCAACCATCCCGAATGCGGTATTCCGATTTTTTTAAAAGCGGCCTATGATGCAGGATTTGGCTCCTACCTCATCATGAGCTCATTACTCAATGATCATGCAATTCGTGTAGGCGTTACCTGCAGTCCTCCCAACGTTCTTAGGGTCGAGCCCAGTATTTACGTAACAAAAGAGCAAATCTCCACTTTTTTTGATGCTTTAGAACAACAACTCGCCATCATTCTCGATGGAAAACTTTTAAAACTTACCCATTACCTTTGGCGCGATGGGTGCAAAGAATCGGACCTTCAAACCGTCTCTCCAAAAGTAAACTTCACCCGCCCCGACGAGCGTAACGGCGTGCGCACCATTGGATTCACCACACACTTGATTGATGATCGTCATTTAATTTTACTTGATCCGATGTTCAAAAAATTATCCAAACAGGATCGATCACGATTTTTGAATAAATTTGGTGCGGTTGCAGGACCATGTCACTATCATGACCAGATCATCACTGGAGCCAACGGGAACGCTGTCCGGATATGCAGTATTGGGTCTTTTCGGGTCACCTCGTTTTTCGAAAGTACATTGCGAAAACAAGATGGCGAAGGTGCCGAGATCGTTTCCCAAATGGTCGACTTTGCCGAAAACCAAGGTGCAGACTTGATCGGACTCGGACAATACACGAGTATCGTGACAAACTCAGGCATGACACTAAAAGATCGCAAGACTGGAGTTACCTCTGGAAATGCACTAACCGCTGGATTTTCATATCAAGCGCTTATTCGTCTTTTAGAAAAACAAAACAAACACATTGATAATGTAAAAATTGGTGTTGTCGGGGCGCTAGGGAATATAGGGGCTGCGCTCCGCGATGTTCTTCTTGATCATGAGTGCGAACTCACGCTAGTGGTGCGCACCGAAATCCAAAAAAAAGAACTTATCGATCACATCAAGAAGAATTTATGCCATAGAAACGCCAAGGTCACTTGCGATCTAACCGAACTGTCTGAGTGTGATGCCATTATCGCGGCGGCTAATACAGCGGATCCCATTATCATGCCCGAACACATCAAAAAGAATGCTTTAATTATTGATGTTTCAGTGCCCTCGGTGGTCCATCCTCTAGTTATAGAGAAACGAAAAGACATTATCAGCTGTCATGGGGGGCTGGCCAAGTTGCCCCAAAATCAGGATCTAAAAACCGAATGGATGCCCCTTCCTTACGGGCACGTTTACGCGTGCCTAGCAGAAACTTTGGTGCTTGGCCTTAGTGGTCATCAAGGATCGTATGCCATAGGCCCCATCTCGAAACAGCAAGTCTATGATATTTTAACACGCGCAAA
>JAIXVT010000324.1 GCA_027482725.1 Pseudomonadota bacterium
CTTCCTCGGCCCCAATCCACGACAAAGATTTAATCCAAAAACTAGATTCGGATCCGTTTGCCGATTGGGCGATTTTGTCGCAGATGGTTTGCCAGAAGGAAAGATCAGACATCGAGAGGTACGGAATTATCACGCCTGCTTTCGGTTGACAACGCAGTCCTTTCGTCGCGATACTAAGCCTTCACTGAAGACAAGATTTCAAGGACTTAAGAGGTATTCACATGAAACGTACATATCAACCCTCACGTAAAAAACGAACGAAGACTCACGGATTCCGTTCACGAATGGCTACGAAAAACGGCCAAAAGGTACTGAACCGTCGCCGAGCACGCGGACGCAAGCGCTTGGTTGTTACCGTTGCATCAAAATAATAATTTTGCGGTGAGAGCTTTCTCTCCCTGCTTTGATACTTTGACGTGAAGCTTTATCACAAAGAGGATCGGATTCGTCGACGAGGCGAGTTCCTCAGATTTTTTAAAAACGGTACGGCGCACCGATTTGGTGTCTGTACTGTTTTTCGTTTAAGCAATACCTTAGGTCGGCCTCGCCTTGGGGTCACTGTAAAAGCTAAAGTGAATTCGGTTCAGAGAAATCGCCTAAAACGAGTTATCCGAGAAGTATTCCGGTTGCGAAAAGATCGGATCGCAGCGTTTGATTACAATGTCGTGGTACCGGGTCAAGTCCGGGTAGATCATTCCACAGCAGGAAAAGTGGTCATGGCGTTGGAGCGTTTTTGGTCCAATGAAAACCTTCATTAAGTTTTATCAGCGGTTTGTTTCCCCTTTTTTTCATGAGGTTGCAAAAGTATTGTCAGGTAACCCCCATCAAGGATGCCGATTTATCCCAACCTGTTCACAATACACCGAGCAAGCTTTTGAACGTTACGGTACACTCAAGGCCTTGTGGTTATCCTTTAAACGCATTTGTCGTTGCCATCCTTTTTCAAAGGGCGGCTGGGATCCCCCATGAAAATTTTAACACTTTAAAAAACACAGTTTGGAAACAGCGAGATACTGAGGACCTATTCATGAACTTACAACGACTATTCAAGCAGCCTTTTCTTGTGATTTTATTTTTCATTTTTTTGGGGTGGAGTGGCGCTCACGCCAATGGGCCTCAGACGTTGAAACTTCCGGAATCTACACTGACCGTTTCTCAATCTCCTTACTGGGTAGAGCGTTGGAACCTGGATCAGCCACAAGGTGTGGGTCTAAAAAATGTTTTGAACTTTGATAGTGCAATCAATGTCACGTTTTCGGGATCTGACTTTACGTCGGTGAACACGGCGCAGGCAACGGCACTGACTCAGGATGCGGAGGGCACTTGGGTGTGGACCTTTGCCGATTCCAACATCGAAATGGTGCGAAAAATCAAGGTGCAGGGAAAAGTCGCGCGCGTTGCATTGAATGTGAAGTTCAAACAAAAAGCACCTGAGCGCGCATTTGTGAATCTTGTGGGTCAAGCTCACAAAGGGGCAAGCGAAGAACGTGATGATGAGTTTCTCTATTATACCCAGAGCAAAATCGAAAGGCACACCTTGACGTCGTCGATGGACCCGCAAGAAGTGACGACAGAAATGAAGTGGCTAGGTTTTGCCAGCCGATACTTTTTAATGGCGGTTTTCCCCCAAACCCCCGCACAAAAGACGCTAATGCAGACGACCGGGGACGCGATGATTCAGGCTTCTTTGGAATATCCCGTAAAAGATGGGGTTTTTGCCGCAGAATTTGATCTTGTATTTTTACCCAAGCAGATTGATCTTTTACGATCCGTAGATAAGACCCTAGATACTTCGGTAAACTTGGGCTTTTTTTCCTTTATCGCGTATCCCATTTTGTTGCTCCTCAAGTTCATTCAAAAATTTGTGGGGAACTTTGGTCTTGCTATTATCATTCTGACGATCATTGTGAAAATTGCACTGTTGCCGCTCGTGATCAAAGGGGTTAAAGGAATGCGGAAAATGGCTGAATTCCAGCCAAAACTAAAGGCGCTACAAGACCGCTATAAGGACGATAAAGTTGCATTGAACCGTGAAATGATGGTGTTGATGAAACAGTCGGGCTACAACCCTATGGCCGGATGTTTCCCGTTGCTTTTGCAAATGCCGATCTTTTTTGCGCTCTACACGGTGCTTTACACGACGTTTGAATTGTACCGTGCGCCGTTTATGGGTTGGATTGTAGATTTGTCGGCGCGTGATCCGTACTACATAACGCCTGTTTTGCTGACGGCTGTGATGTTTTTACAACAAAAGTTAACGCCGCCTTCTCCTGGCATGGACCCTGCACAGCAAAAAGTTTTACAGTGGATGCCTGTGATTTTTGGTGCGTTTATGGTGACGACCCCTGCAGGTCTGTGTATCTATATGTTGGTCAATACCGTGTTTTCGATGGGGCAACAGTGGTTTATCAATAAAAAACTAGGAATCCCTAACGCGGGCGTTATAGCCGGAATGTAGGGGTTTTTGTGAAAGGTTCGGCACCGATTCAAGATTACTTGCGCACGGATACCATACTTGCGCTAAGTACACCTACGGGCGGGGCCTTGAGTTTGGTGCGTGGGTCAGGGCCTAAGATTTTTGATATTTTATCGGCTCTCACCGGGGGTAAACAATTCTCCCCGCGTAGGGCAACGCGTGTTGAACTGAGAGATCCTAGGACTGAAAAAAAAATAGATGAAGCCGTGGTGACCACGTATTTGGGTCCCCGGTCATTTACGGGCGAAGACGTTTGCGAAATCGCGTTACACGGGAGCCCGCGCATTGCAGAGCGACTGATCCAATCTGCGATAGCCTTGGGCGCGCGCTTGGCGTTACCTGGTGAGTTTTCGTTCCGTGCAGTACGTGCCGGGAAGATAAGTTTGCCCCAAGCCGAAGCGATTAAAGAACTGGTAGCAGCCGAAAGCGATGGGGCATTGGATTTGGCCCTAGAAAAATGGTCGGGCACGCAAGCGCGCGAAGTTGCCGAGACCCGCGAGCAACTGATGCGCTTGGCTGTTTTGTCGGAGCTGGGAATTGATTTTTCCGATCAAGATGTCGATGAAGTTTCGTTACCGCGGTTAAAAAAAGACTTAGCGCCACTGATAGAAAAAATAAACCGTCTGGCGGATTCGTTCGAGCGCGGGAAAAAACTAAACCAAGGCGTACCCCTTGCCATTGTAGGGCGCCCGAATGTTGGGAAATCAAGCCTATTTAATGCGCTTTTAGGCGAAGATCGATCCATCGTTACCGACATTGCCGGGACGACGCGAGATGTGGTCCGGGAGCGCTTAACCCTGCGCGCACCGGGCGGGGCAGTGTTGTTGCGCTTGGCGGACACAGCGGGGATCCGCGCTACCCAAGATGTGGTTGAAGGTTTGGGCGTAGAGCGGTCTTGGCAAGCCGTAAGTCAAAGCGATGTGATCGTTTTTGTCGTCAACGCACGGGACGGCATTACCGCCGAAGACCGAGCTATTTTTAAAACGCTAAAATCACGCGCTGGTGCTACGGTGCCGGTGATTGGTGTGGTTAATCAGTGCGACCAGATGTCCAACGCTGAAGCGAGTCAGATTCTATCCGGGTTTTTGGCCGAATTCGGCGGAATGGGCTTAGTCACCCCGATCATGACAAGCGCAACTACAGGCGTGGGAGTGAGTGAATTGGCCCAAACGGTAGCGCAACACGCGTGGGTGCGAGTGGCACGGCAAACGGGCGAAGTGTTGCTTACCCAAGAACACCATGTGCAAGCGTGCCGTCAGGCCTTAGAGCGTTTGAATGGCGCACGGGATGTGCAGGATGTGGTGTTGTTTGCCACCGACGTGCGACATGCGATGGCTGACCTTGGGCCACTGATGGGCGAAGTTGTGACGGATGATATTTTGGGGCGTATTTTTAGCGACTTTTGTATAGGGAAGTAGGGCGGGGGTTGGGGGGAGTATTCGTTTTGCCATTCTTTAAATAGTGCGGTACACTATTTAAAGAATGGCTCAATTTGAGTTTGTCTCATGGCTGGTTCAATGGTTGCTTTCGCAAGATTCATTCGGGTTTGATTGGGATGAAGGAAACGCTACCAAGAGCGCAAAGAAGCACGGGATTGAAATGAATTCGGCCGAACAAGTATTTATGAACCGTGAGTTTTTGGTGCCCCTTGGAGTTCAGATTTCTCCTACGGTCAATGAGCCAAGATTTGGGGCTTTGGGCATGGACTTTCAGGGGAATAGGTTTTTTGTGTGCTTCACTATTCGTGAAGGATTGATCCGTATCATTTCAATTCGAACGATGAGTCAGGCAGAAAGGAAACGCTATGGCGCGCTACGTGAAGAATGAAAAAGGCTATGAAAAATCTGTAAAGGCAGATTGGGAAGCTGTGAAAAAGGGGTTAAAAAAAGCAAGGACTGAAACGGGGGAGCCCAAAAAAATCCCTACGTCTGTTGCTCTAGATCCCCGTTTTGTCGTGGAACTAAAAAAAGAGGCTGAGCGAAAAGGCATTCCTTATCAAATTATGATGCGAATGTTCATTATTGAAGGGTTTCAGCGCATGAAAAAAGCGGGATGAATCGTCTATTTGTTGGTAGTGCTATCATTGATGGGCGAAGTTGTGACGGATGATATTTTGGGGCGTATTTTTAGCGACTTTTGTATAGGGAAGTAGGGCGGGGTCCGCCCTTTCCAAATTCTTTATAAGATCTTAGTATTGGCAAATCATGAATACAAAAGCATCCAGCTCGGGAAAAATTGAATCCATTGCAGTTATCGGCGCAGGACAAATGGGGCAAGGTATTGCTCAGGTTGCGGCGCAAACGGGATATTCAGTGTGGCTTGCGGATGTAGGGCTAGAGCAAGCAACAGCGGGAAAGAAGAAAATTGAAGCTCAACTTTCTAAGGCGGTAGAAAAAGGAAAAATCCCAGCTGCCGATGCAACCGCTATTGCAGAGCGTATCCGTCCCGCACGGAGTTTTGCCGATATTCATGAGGTGGATTTGGTCATTGAGGCCGTCAGCGAAAATTTAGAGCTCAAGACAAAAATTTGGAAAGCACTAGATGCAGCGGTGAAGCCTGCCGCAATTTTTGCGTCCAACACGTCGTCGATCAGCATCACCACACTTGCCGCGGCAACGGGTCGCCCCAGCCAATTCGCTGGAATGCATTTTATGAACCCGGTTCCGGTCATGAAATTAGTCGAGGGAATCCGCGGTTTGCAGACATCGGACGAAACTTTTGCAACGATCAAAAGCGTTTCTGAGGTGATGGGAAAAACTTTTGTGGCGGCCCGGGATATCCCAGGATTTGCGGTCAATCGGATTTTGATGCCGATGATTAACGAAGCGGTGTACGCGCTGTATGAAGGTATTGCGACGGTCGAAGATATTGATACGTCGATGAAGCTGGGTACCAACCAACCCATGGGGCCGTTGACGTTGGCTGATTTTATTGGCTTGGATACTTGCCTTGCGATTATGGAAGTGCTGCACCATGGTTTAGGAGATTCGAAATACCGCCCATGCCCTTTATTGCGCCAATATGTGACGGCGGGGTGGTTGGGGAAAAAATCAGGCCGCGGGTTTTATCAGTACGGGTGAGGGGTGGTGCGGTCACAAGTACTCATTAACGGAACAGAGCAGGGGATTTATTAGGGCCTGTTTTCAAAGTCGCGCCCAAATCATGATGGAAGCCATGGTCAACATGCCCATGAAGTTACGGGC
>JAIXVT010000264.1 GCA_027482725.1 Pseudomonadota bacterium
CGAGTTCGTCTATTAAAACAAGATCTGGGCGCAATTCCAATAAAGCATCAAGATTAAGAGAATTGAGACCGACACCTCGATACAGGGTTTTCACCAAAGGTAGACTCTTGATCCTTTTAGAAAGCTCAAGGGTTCTTGTTCTTCCATGAGTTTCAACTACCCCGATACAAACATTTCTTCCCTCGGATTGGAGTCTAATCGCTTCCTCCAGCATCGCGTAGGTTTTTCCAACACCAGGGCACATGCCTAAAAAAATTTTTAACCGACCGGGTCTCAAAATGTCCTCGTCTCTTAGCGGGGTTTTTTCGAACAATACCTATCGTATTCAGATGTTCCGGCTCTCTCTAAACAGCGATTGAGACGGGCCACACTTACCCGATACTCCCCAAGATATCCCCACTGAGGCGATTCTGTCGCGTCTTCCACCAACTTTTTTAACTCACTCTCTTGAATTGAAGTCCGGTGCTTGAGAATTCTTGGAATTTGGGCATAGGCAGAGTCGGGAGAAATCTCGGGATCTAGCCCACTTGCGCTTCCTTGGATTTGATCCAACACCCTTCCTTGATCCTTTCGATCCTGATAAACCTTACTTAAATCCGGGTGGAGTCGGCCTTGATTGGTCGGGCCCGTAGACCGACTCCAAAAAAATTGAGGCTCGGTCTCATGAAGACCCGAAAGCCTTTCTAGCATAGGATTATCTCCCAAGGGCGGGGCAATCATCGTCATAACGAGCGGGTAGAACACACCTGTAACCACACTTAAGAACAAAAATACTTTTATCGAAGTTAAGATCATAACCATCCACTCCATTCTAAAAATTGATCGATTATTTTAATTCCGACAAATGGGCTGACAATCCCACCTAACCCATAGATCAACAAATTACGAAGCAAAAGTTCGTCGGCAGTTTTAGCCTGAAATTTTACCCCTCGCAGCGCGAGAGGAATCAGAATCGCGATAATGAGTGCGTTAAAGATTACAGCACTCAAGATGGCACTCTCTGGGCTTTTTAGGTGCATGATATTAAGTGCCGAGAGCGGGCCTAATCCGCCCGCACCATAGAGCGCGATAAATAGGGCCGGAATGATCGCAAAATATTTAGCAACGTCGTTTGCAATGCTAAATGTTGTCAATGCTCCACGAGTCACCAAAAGCTGTTTCCCGGTTTCAATGACTTCGATCAGCTTTGTTGGATTGCTATCTAAATCCACCATGTTGGCGGCTTCGCGCGCAGCCTGGGTTCCAGTGGCCATTGCAACCCCTACATCGGCTTGTGCTAATGCTGGGGCGTCGTTTGTTCCATCACCGGTCATGGCGACCAGGTTTCCTCGCGCTTGTTCCGCACGAATCCGATCCAGTTTCATTTCAGGAGTAGCCTCGGCCAAAAAATCGTCCACGCCCGCTTCGGCCGCAATAGCTCCAGCGGTGAGCGGATTATCCCCGGTGATCATCAAGGTTTTGATTCCCATTTTTCGGAGCTCACCAAAGCGTTCACGAATACCGGCTTTGATGACATCTTTCAACTCAATTACACCAAGCACTTCGTTCAGGTTATCGACCCTCTGAGCAAGAACCAAGGGTGTAGATCCCCTGATTCCCACCGCTTGGACCGTCTCTTCGATCTTTTCGGGCATACTTCCACCCGCTTCAATCACCCACCTTTTAATGGAGTCCGAAGCACCTTTTCGAATTTGAATCGTCCCTTGGTCCAATCCACTCATCCGAGATTGCGCAGAGAAGGGTACAAACTCTCCCTTGGTATCTGGAAAATCCCCGTAGTTTTTAGCAAGCAACACTATCGATTTACCCTCAGGGGTATCATCGGCTATCGACGCCAGATAGGCCTGTTGAGCCATAAATTTAGGGTCAACACCAGGTGCAGGGTAAAACTGTGTCGCCATCCGATTACCCAATGTAATAGTCCCGGTCTTATCTAACATCAAAACGTTAATGTCTCCCGCAGATTCAACGGCTTTCCCGCTCATCGCGATCACATTTTTACGAATCATCCTATCCATTCCACTAATCCCAATTGCGGATAAAAGCCCGCCAATCGTCGTAGGAATAAGGCAGACAAAGAGTGAAACCAAAATAGGAAATGTTAACGTATCAGAGGATGCGCCCGAGTCCATTGCATAAATCGCATCACCAAAAACCTTAAGGGTTCCCACAGCGACTAAAAAAAGAACGGTCAAAGACACTAAAACCACCTGAAGTGCTTGTTCATTTGGAGTGGGTTTTCTTTTCGCACCTTCTACCAAATGAATCATACGGTCGATAAAAGAATCACCAGACGCCCGAATAATGCGAACAATAATCCGATCGGAAATGACTTTTGTTCCGCCTGTCACCGCGCTTCGGTCTCCTCCCGATTCTCTTACAACGGGAGCGGATTCACCGGTGATCGCAGATTCGTCAATCATCGCAATACCCTGAATCACCTCTCCATCAAGAGGAACAAAATCACCAACATCACAAATAACGACATCTCCTTGCACCAGGTCCACCGCCGAAACACGTTGTTCCGAGGTGAGATCATGATGATCGGTCAATCGCCTTGCGATCATAGTAGAGCGCATTCGTTTGAGGGACTCCGCCTGTGCCTTTCCCCTTCCTTCTGCAAGGGACTCCGAAAAATTCGCAAAAAGAACCGTAAACCAAAGCCACAAGCTGATCTGAATATTGAAACTACTCCGCTCAAAACTCAGCGAATAGAGACTCACCGTAAATGCACAAAACCAGGTCACGAGAATGACAAAGTTGTTGCGTAAGGCGTAGGGATTGAGTTTTTTTAAGGAATCCCTCAGTGCGTCTCGAGTAAGCTCTTTGTAAGATGGAAAAATTCGTGTGGTCATAGACTATACCTTTTTTGATATCAACATGAAGTGTTCAAGAATGGGCCCCAAAGTTAGCGTTGGAAAAAAAGTTAATCCTCCAACGAGCACAATGACAAAAAACAACAGCACAATAAATAACGGAGAATGGGTGGAAAAAGTTCCCGATGTTTTAGGTGCTTTAATTTTTTGAGCTAGCCGTCCGGAAATGTAAATCACCGGGATGAGTACACCAAATCGACCTATGATCATGGCGATCGATAGTCCGATGTTAAAAAACGGGGTATTTGCATTCAATCCACCAAAGGCCGATCCATTGTTATTGGCGGCCGAAGTCCACGCGTACACGATTTCACTAAAACCGTGAACCCCAGGATTCCCCAGTGATTTCAAAGCCGTCGGATAAGTCAGCGTTACCGCGGTGCCGATTAACACCACCAAACTGGGGAGGAAAAGTGCGATCACCGTGGCAATCATTTCCGGCGTTTCAATGCGTTTTCCTTGGTATTCTGGACTTCTCCCTACCATCAATCCCGAGAGAAAAACCGATAACACCACAAAAAGTACCATTCCGTAAAGACCAGATCCCACACCTCCAAAAATGACTTCACCTAGCATCATGTTAAAGAGCTGAATTCCCCCAGAAAGAGGACTCATGGAATCGTGCATGGCATTCACTGAGCCATTGGAAGCTGCGGTGGTAAACACCGACCATACGGTGGATCCGAATATTCCAAACCTGGTTTCTTTTCCCTCAAGAGTTCCATAGTTAAACTCCGACCAAAAGGATCCCCACAGTCCTAGGGCTAAAAAAAGAACCATTGTGATAAAAAGCGCTCTCCCGTGCCGAACATCACCGATCATGCGCCCAAAAACTAAAACCAAAATGGCGGGTATCAACAAAATAGCCAAGAGCTGAAAAAAATTTGAAACGGGAGTTGGATTTTCTAAAGGATGAGCACTATTCACTCCGTAATAACCACCACCATTAGTCCCAAGTTGCTTAATCGCCACCTGTGACGCGACCGGGCCGACCGGAATGTCTTGCATCAAGTGTGGACTCTGATCGCGCTGAACGATCTTGGCTTTTCCCTCGAAAGTCTGGGGAATGCCTTGGCTCATCAAAATGGGAGTTAAGACAAAACTGAGGGGCAATAGAATAAACAGGGTGGATTTGATAAGATCCTCCCAAAAGTTACCAATGAGACGGGTTTGGCTCCGGGTTAGCCCTCGTACCAAAACAAGCACACCACAAATTCCTACAGCGGCACTCAAAAAATTTTGTACCCCTAAACCCAGCATTTGGGTGAAATGAGACATGCTTGTTTCACCCGAATAAGCTTGCCAGTTGGTATTGGTAATGAAACTGACCGCAGTATTTATCGCGAGGTCCCAAGTCACCGCAGGAAGTTGATTGGGATTGAGAGGTAAGACATGCTGAAAAATCTGCATAAAGAACAAAATAAAAAATCCAAGAATATGAAATGCAATAAGAGACATCAGGTAGGTTCGAGAATTCATCTCTCGTTGCACATGTTCTCCAAATATTTTTCGGATTTTATCGGGGAGAGGTGCTGCCAGTAGTTTTTGAAAAACTGGGGTTAAACCTAAGACCAGAAAAAACAAGGTGCTTAAAATAATGACCAACTGAATTCCATGTAAAAAGTTCATACGACTCTCCTAGAAGGTTGCACTCAGTGAGGTTACCCACATTCCATTCTGAGCGGAAATCCCACGTTTCCCTTGAAATACGGGCTGGGACCCGGAGAATCCGCGCAGTTCAGATCTCCAGACCAGATTTTCTGTGAGCTGAGAGTCTAATCCTAAACTCATTCCCCATACTTCAAAAGGACGCCCAGAAACTGTATTTACAATCACAGAATGGGGATCACGATAAGACTCCACACGATGAGCAAGAGCAAGGGTTGAACTCAATGCGTATCGAGAGATGATCGAAAAACCGCCCCAACGACGCACGGTGTTCCCACGATCTTGCCAGCCCAAATCGAACTGGCTCATAAAGTACCAATTTGAAGAGGGAATAAACTTGACGACGAATTCGTGAAAATGACGAAAACCGTTTTCATTTCCTATAAAATTTGCGTAGGTCCAATTCCAGCGTCCAGAAGGCTTATAGTCTATTTTCCCGCCGAACGCCTTGCTTCCATTGGTCTCGGATATGTTTTGCCAACCATTTAAAACTGATCCCATCACTGTCCACTCCGGACTGAGATCAGAAGTCACTCTTGCACCCGAAAAGTAGTAAGGGCTATAGTCGCCGACTAATGAACGCGTATAAATGGGATTGTCTCTGGAGATGAAAGACTCCATACCGATATGAGAGAAGAAAATTCCCGCATCAACGACTGTTTTTTTATTTATTTTATATCCTGCGTAAGCCTCTTGCAGGTGGCGCGACAATAGCGGGCCACTAACCGAACCCCTACCCGGTTCCCCCGAATAGTTGGACTGCACAGAAGTTCCTGCTTGAAGCGCCAAACGACCGCGCATTTTCTCGCGATTTGCAACGACATCGATATAGGCCAAATTAATATTGAATTCATTATGTCGGGCCGGCTGGGTTGTATACTGTCGATCCAAATCTCCGGGATTTGAAAAATCAAAAGCATAATAACTATCAACAAAGCCACCCCATTGTACAGATGACGAATCGGCGTGGGATTGAAAAGTGGTCCAAGCAAAACACCCAAGGATGATGATTCTTATCGGTTTCATACCCCAAGCATGCAAAAATCCATATAAATTTGGCGTAAAGAATCAGATGGTCAGACCCCCAAAGGCCATACCCCGATTTTCTAAGGCTCGCTGCAACTTCCCCCATTTTATTTAAGGCAATGCCAGTATTCCCACTCGTGTTTCAAATCAAAGTAAATTACAAATGCGACTGCAATGTTCCCTATTTTATCCACGGCAATACCCCGCTTTTTAAGTCGATTGAAGATGAGTTTAAAAAAAGCGACTACAAACTCCCCATCTTAACCAAGGCAATGCCAGCATCCGCACTCGTGTTTCAAATCAAAGTAAATTACAAATGCGACTGCAATGTTCCCGGAGCATTTGAATTTACTTTGATTTGAAACACGAGTGGGAATGGTGTCTGTACGTCAGCGGAGGTGAGACACCGCAATCGCCGTCGCAGCTGCCACATTCAATGACGTGACCCATGCACCGTCTGCGCAAGGGATGGTCACGGTTTGATCGCAGGTTTCTTGGGTGAGTCGGCGCATTCCTTTTTCTTCGTTTCCAACAACGATCAACCACGATCGGTCTTTTTTCAGCTGAAACAACGAGTCTTTGGCGTGTTCGGATGTCCCTAATACCCAAATGTCCTGTTTTTTGGCCTCATCTAAGGCTTGTTTTAAATTCGTGACCTTAGCAAACGGCACTTGGTCGCAACCCCCACTGGCCACATCCATCACGGTACCCGTAATCGGCACCGACCTTTCGGAGGTCATGATGATCCCACGTACCCCGAAAAACGCAGCGGTCCGAAAAATAGCGCCCACATTTTGGGGGTCTTGCAAACAGTCTAGCGCAAGCCACGTCCCGTACCCTTGCCCCAGAGATAAAAGCTTATTCAATTCTATACTCGGGGGCTCTGTCATCGTCGCGCCGTGGTTGGACTGCCGCCCCGAATTGACCGATGGATTTTTTACCGGGCCTTGGGCCGCGGCTTGTTTCACGGGAATTTTTTGGGATCGCGCAAGTCCTTCTACCTGATCCCATGGACCATCCCCAAGACCTTGCGCGCTATTCGGCAAGATCACTTCGTGAATGGTTTTGGGTCGCTTTTTTAGGGC
>JAIXVT010000046.1 GCA_027482725.1 Pseudomonadota bacterium
GGTTCAAGTCGGGGCGCGGTGTTATGGTGCCTCGGATATTTTGGGCCTGCCCGCGTGTAGCGACATTAACCCCGGCGCGTTTCACCTGATTTTGACTCACCAAATTGCCCTAAAAAATGAGGGCTTTGTGGCCGACGTCGAGCGGGGCAACGAGGTCTGGAACCAACCCGTGATTGGATACGAATCTCAGGTGGCGGCACCCGTGCGGGACGAATCGGGTGGCGCACGCACTCAGGTCAAAACCAAACTCTATTATGTCGACGAGCTTGAGGTGTCACAGTGGGACCCAGTGGTTGGAACCGACAAGCAAACCGTATCAACGCGAGACCTTGAATACTGGATCGAAACCGACGCCCGCGGGAACATTACCGGCGGCGAGTGGATCACCACAAAGGACCACCCTGACTTTGTGTGGAAGCTCAGCAAACCCATTGAATTTACGGGCGATTTTTTACAGCTAAAACGCTTAACTCGCACCGCAAGATAATTTCGTTTTTATTGGGAAATCTAGGGGTTTTGCGTTAAATCAAAAGGCACATGAACGCCTCGGGGGCTTGGATTTTTTCGCTGTTTTTAGGAGGTTTAGCTTGGGCAACCTGCGCAAGCTTGGAAACGTGGGCACACGCTTCCCAAGACCACGACCTTGCTCCACGCGCGCGTCCCAATCCGTATGGGTCGGTAAAATATCCCAGCCAAGGGGCTCCGCGTGTGATTGGGTTTTATTCGGCAGGATGCATCCAAGGGGCGTCAGCACTGCCGTTAACAGGCGCCACTGTTTCCTCAAGTTCGCTGAGTGTTGCACAAGGCACTCGTTCACTCGTGGCGGAAAAAAATTTTACGTATCAAGTCATGAGGGTGTCACGCAATCGCTACTACGGCCACCCGGATCTGATTGAGGCTATTCTACAAATTGCGCAGGCATCGATGGTTGCGGGATCAAATCGCGCTGGCGCTCCCCTTTTAATTGGGGATTTATCCCAACCCCGTGGCGGCCCAATGACCTACGGACATGCAAGCCACCAGTCCGGAATCGACGCGGACCTCTGGTTTTGGGACCACCCTGAACAGACGGTGCGCGAACTGACGCGGCGGGAGCGTGACGAATTGCCTTTTGTTTCTATGCTCGGCGCCAATGGGCTTGTAGACCCTCAGTTATTCACCGAAGCGCGGGTTCATAAATTGCGTGTTGCGGCTCAACATCCACGGGTCCAGCGCATTTTTGTAAACCCCGCGATTAAGAGTTATTTGTGCACCAATTTGCCGGCGCAAGATCGCTCTTGGCTCAGCAAACTTCGCCCTTGGGGCGGACACGATTCGCATTTTCATATTCGTTTAAGCTGCCCCCAAGATTCCCCGGATTGCGTGGCTCAGGCTCCGGTACCCGAGGGCGATGGCTGCGAGGAACTTCAGCAAAAACTCCCGAGCAATCCCCCACGCGAACTTCCGTCGGATTCGACGGCGTTGCCTAACAAAACGACTAAGGTGCGTGCCATGCCCGCAGCTTGCACGCGGGTGTTAAAACTCCCGGCGGCGCGGATGGTGCCTCAGGCACAATCCAATACTGTGCCTCCGGCACAAGGCTTGCAAAATAAATTTATCCCCAACGATTTAACCCCTAACGATTCAACACAAAAGGAGCAATAACATGGAACAACGTAACACCGATCAAGCGAGCCGCATCAAGGCCATAGAAGCCGCGATTCAAACCATTGAAAAACAATTTGGAAAAGGCTCAATCATGCGATTGGGCGAAAACGAAACCTTATTTAACGACGACACACCTGTCGTATCCACAGGATCAATCGGGCTTGATGTGGCGCTTGGGATTGGCGGGCTTGCGCGCGGACGGATTATCGAAGTGTACGGGCCTGAATCCTCGGGTAAAACCACACTAGCGCTCCACATTGTGGCCGAAGCGCAAAAGGCAGGTGGAGTAGCATCGTATGTGGATGCCGAACACGCGCTCGACGTGAGTTACGCGCGTAAGCTAGGTGTGCGCACCGACGACTTATTAATTTCTCAGCCGGACACCGGAGAGCAAGCGCTTGAGATTGCTGACATGCTGGTGCGGTCTGGTGGCGTAGATGTATTGGTAGTGGACTCCGTTGCCGCACTTACACCCCGCGCCGAGATCGAAGGCGAAATGGGCGATTCGCACATGGGGCTACAAGCGCGCCTCATGTCGCAAGCCTTGCGTAAGCTTACGGGAAGCATCAATCGCAGCAAAACGCTGGTCATTTTTATTAACCAAATTCGCATGAAAATCGGTGTGATGTTTGGGAACCCCGAAACCACCACCGGCGGGAATGCGCTCAAATTCTACGCTTCTGTGCGTATGGATATTCGTCGGGTGCAGGCGATTAAAGATGGCGAAAACGTGGTCGGGAACCGTACCCGCGTTAAAGTGGTGAAGAACAAGCTTGCACCGCCGTTCCGCGAAGTCGAATTCGATATTCTGTACGGCGAGGGGATTTCTAAAGAAGGGGACTTGCTGGATTGTGGCGTGCAAATGGGGTTAGTGGAAAAAAGTGGCACCTGGTTTAGCTACAAAGAAGATCGCATCGGTCAAGGGCGCGATAACTCGATCCGCTGGTTTAAAGAGCACCCTGCGCACATGAAAACGCTGCGCGATGAGATTCTGAAAAAAGCCAATATCGGACAACCGAAACCGGCATCCACTCCTGCTGTTGCTATGGGAACATCGCAAGCTGCGGGTAAAACCATGCATCAGGGCCCAGCTCTAGCCAATAAAGACGGGCCGATGACAAAATCCCCACCCGCCGCAGGACCAAAGAAATAACCGTGCTGAATCCGTGATCCCCAGGCCGCAGGTCTGGGGCAAATCACTTGTGGCAAAATTTGGCTCTGCGCCACACCGTGATTCATCATCCTCATTCATCACGGATGAGATCTGACCCTCGGTCGGTTACGGCCGGGGGTTTTGTTTTTTCCCTTTCCTACCGACACTTGCCCTTGGTGGTGTTAATCACGGATTTTGCGCTCTCGGGCGCGGGGCACGACGTACAGGGTGCCGCCACGTCACAAATCATCGACCGCCACATCCCATCACGGGATTGTTTGATCCCGGTGTAAATCAACAAACCAAGTCCCACCACCATGGCGAGGGTTA
>JAIXVT010000317.1 GCA_027482725.1 Pseudomonadota bacterium
GATCCGTCGTCGCAAGTCGGCGGAGGCTGACGAGTAGATCTAAAAAAACTCACGATTAAATTGTTTGGAAATTACACCCCTGAAGGTCTCTGATGGAAAAGATTTTTGGGGTGTGTCCCCGCCCATTCAGCCCAAAAATCTTTTCCATCAGAGACCTTCAGGGGCAATCACCCCAAGAATTTACTTTAAACGTGTGATGACCCGTCGTCCGAAATCTTCTTGCGCCTTGGGATCCGGGTAAGTCAGATCACACAGTTGTGCCAACAACCCCGGACTCGACACGTTCCAGTCGATAATTTTAAAATGACCGCGATGCCAGACGGCGTCGATGGCCGCCAACCGTATCCCGCTTGCATTTAGGGATTTGCCCACTTCGTTAACAAAATTTTCAGTGACGGAAGAGAGAAGCTTCACTGCCTCCAGAGTTCCCGTTTGATATTGAAACTTAAAATCTCCGTGGGCAGGACGTTTTCGGAGCGTTCCCACGCATTCTCCGGCAACAAACCAAAATCGAATCTCTCCTTCGGTGGTGATCTCAGGTAAAAACTCTTGCAGAACGATTCCCGCCGGATGTCGCGCCAATGCCTGTTCGACATCCGCAACGGTAAGCGCAGGCACATGGGTCACTCCTCGGCTTTGGAGCCCGTCTTTAGGCTTAATTACGGTGTTTTTACCGGCCCAAGGGGTTACATCATTTAGGCTCGAGGAAGACAAAACCTCTAAGGTGTCTGGCGCAAAGTCAGTCAATTCCAGAGGAACTTGTTTTTCATTGAGAGTGCGGAGGGTGCCCAAAGAATTGACGAATCGGTTGTGGGGGACACCTGCGTTGACCAAGATTTCGACAAAACTTTTATACCTCAAGTTCACGGGGGGGTCGATCCGATAAAACCAATGTTGAGGTTCCGAGAGATCAATTGGACGCAGGGCGCTTAAATTCGGTACATTGAGAGAACGGCCATCGGTGAATTGCACCCGTCGGCCATAAATCTCGAGATGAGGTTTTGCAGTGCTCTTGGTCTCCCAAGCCCCATTCAGCGCGGAATCTATCGAGACCACGTCTTGAATGATCCCGGCTTGGTGCGCCCATTGGATCAGTCGCAGCGTCGTATCTGCCGCGTGATCTAATGTCGTCCAGCTATCCAAGACCCAAACCCAATGGTGGGCCCTAGGGTTTGGGAGTTCCGCTTGCGGGGTGAGGGACGGGGTTTTTGCAACTTTGGAGGGAATTGAAGGTGAAGACATCGCGAATAGGCTACCGTAAAACATTCAGTTTTTTAGGGTTTTCTGCCATTTTTTTGTTCATTCCTTCGTGTTCTTCATTCCATCGGGATATCGCCAAAGAAGCCCGCTCGGCCCAAAATCGATCTCAAGCTATCGCAGTGGGAGACGGGTTGCCCTTGTCTCAAGTCTTAAGCCAATCTCAAGTTCAGATGGATCCCAAAAGCGCCCGCGCAAAGTTCTTGGCTTCATTGTCTTCACTTCACTCCAAAACGTGTCATGCTCGGTACCCCAAAGCCCCAGAGTGCGCGTGGTTAGATCAATCGTGGATGGATGAGTTTTTGGACGAAAGCGAAAGCCCCCAAGAATGGGTCCCCCAACAGCGAAGTGCTAAGGTTGTCGGACTTTGGAAAAAAGCTTTTGAACAAGGTCGGGCTGAAATTTCAGAAAAATATAAGTCTCAACACCATCCCGGAGATATTTACCGTGCATTAAAAAAAATGAATCCGCTCCATCCTGGCTTGGAAAAAGCGGCTATTGCCTTGGCGCAATCTGAGGCTTCTTGTTTTCATTCAGAACTCTACTATTACCTGGGAATGAAGTTCGAAGAGGCGTTTCCCGTTCAATCCGCGCAAGATCTCGCAAAAGGGGTTTACGCTAAAGCCGATCAGTGCGGGAAATCGGGATCGGGTGCACAGCGTGAGAGTTATGTTCGCAAATCAAGATTTCGTCTTGCGCTTATTTATCTCGATCAGAATGAGTGCTCTCAAGCGGTTCCGCTTTTGGATCAGATCGGCAAAGGCGGAGAAAATGATCTCACGACACGTGCGTTGTATTGGAAAGCCTACTGCGCAAAAGACTCCAATAATAAAGATTCCTACCTTTCGATATATGATCAACTTCTCAAGCTGAATCCCTTGGGGTTCCACACCCTGTCCATGCTCGGTGGAGATTCGCACTTAGTGGATCAGCTCCAAAAAGACATTGATCCCAAAGTCGAGAGACGTTCTAAAAATCGTCCCGAAATGAACAATTGGATCAGCACCTTAGAAGAAGTCGTGCATTTGGGGCAAACGGAGTTGGCGCGTAAATTTTTTTCCCCCACTCGGGTTAATCCTCAGGCTTTGAACGCTCTCGAAATCCCGGTGCGTCTCTACATCGCAAGTCTTGCTTATCGGGCAAAAGACACGTTTGCGTTGTTCCGTATTTTGGATTCCGTGTTCCGCACACGGAGCGAATACGTTGTTGATGCTACTCTTAAACTCTTTTACCCCATGAAACACATGGAACAGATCCAGTCTCAAGTTCAAACGGTGTCGCCACTTTTGGTTGCCGCATTGATCCGACAAGAGAGTGCATTTAACGAAAATGCCAAATCCAGAGTCGGTGCCGTTGGTCTGATGCAAATCATGCCCAAAACCGCACGGCTCATGGATCGCAAAATGACGGTTCAAAAATTGTTTCAGAGCCAAAATAATATACGACTTGGGGTCCGGTACTTCGAGTCTCTCGTCGAGAGATTTTCGGGAGATGTCGAACTGGCTTTGGCGGCTTACAATGCGGGTCCTTTGGCCGTGGATGCGTGGCTGAAACGATATCCCACATCAAACAAACTTTTATTTTTA
>JAIXVT010000112.1 GCA_027482725.1 Pseudomonadota bacterium
GGCTCTAAGTAACGTGGACAGCAGTCGGACGCGGCTTCACAAAAATCGTGGACTCGGGATTTAATCTTCTTTAACAACCGCCTGATCGCCTTGGGCCGTTCGTCCGGTAAAACCCCATATTTTGCGACAGATCGGGCATGGTACAAGGGATGCGGTGGCATCGAGCACACCTCAAACCCCAGGATCAGCCGCTGATCGGTAACCGCCACAGCGACGTTTAACGGGACGAGTTTCGTCTTCTCAAACGTCTCTAGCTCATCAAACTGTATTCGCAGGGCGCGCTTCCCTTGAAACGCACGCACTAAATTTCTCTCATTGCGACGCGTGCAAAACGCACTCAGCTGCTTAAGCCTAAGCGCGATCGCCTCGGGCTTAGTTCCCACGATCTTTGCCGTCCGGTTCATGGACACGTTACTGAGCAGTAACCTCCGGACCGTCGTGTTGATGTGACGCTTCTTTTGGTAGTAGTTCCAGGAATACGTCGCGCTCGAGAAGTTTCGTCCGCAGACCTTACACAGGTACTTCTGGGGCCTACCGCCGGACTTGCGCTTAAAGCGTCCTTTTCGGATGATGAGTCCGGATTTCCGAGAGAGGCGAAACTGTTGGCGGGTGGAGCAGCAGGTATTTGTGTGCATGGCCCAGGCTTATGCGAAAAATGTGCCATTTTAACGGGATTTGCGGGGGGCGCCAAACCGGGCCAGGTGAAAGCTTGGGGGGCGGTTCAAACAGGGGGCTCGCTCAGTAACCTTGAAATCTCGTCTTTAATGACTCTTTCCGCAAGGCCCGGAAGCTGATGTTCAACATAGTGGTTCACCAGAGTGTCCCCCTTGCCCGAAATTTCTTCGCGGAGTTCCGCAAGGGCGCGGTCGATCTCGGCGCGCACGATGGAGCGGATGTCTTCCAGAGAAACATGAGCCACCGACTCTACAGGCCGATTGCCGCCGACCTTCGTTGTGGTCGATGAATTCACTACCGGCGTAGGCTCTAAATCTATCGCTTCGATTGCTCCAAAGTCTTGATCAAAAGTCGATTGGGTGAGCGTTTGCAAATCGTTCCCACCCCGGGTGATTTGCGGAATCGGCGGGAGCCCCAAGGGTTCCGGTTTTACAAAATCTAAATCCTGCGGAAGTCCGTCAAGTGTGGACATTTCAAACCCGGAAAATCCGTCGTCGCCCATCGCGTTTGGAGTCTGTACAGAAATCGTGTCCATGATGGGGTCTAGCGCCGGTGCGACCATGGACACGGAGGCCAAGGTAGAGCGCAAATGTGCGGGATCAAAAGGCTTGATGAGGTGCCCGGAAAATCCCAAATCTCGCATGCGCGTTTCATCGACCCGTTCAAATGCACTGGACATCATGATCGTCGGGATGTTGATGAGGTCGGGCTTGGAAATCAGGTACTCACGGACTTGGTACGCATCACTCTTGGGGAGTGACACGTCAATAATGGCGATGTGGGGGCGGAACAAGGACATTTGCTCGATAGCTTCGGCCCCGTCCGAAACGGTTAAAATTTCATAGCCGTCCCCGGATAACGCCAGACGAATAACTTTTTGAATCGTCAAGCTGTCATCTGCGACTAGGATTTTTTTTCCGGCCATAAAAAAAATACTCTCAGGATTACGGGTACCTGTAAAGCCTAGGGCGGATCCCCGCCCCCTTAAGCCGAAGATTTCTAAACCCTTCATTTTTTTACATTTTGATTGTGTACCCCGATCAAGGTATCCTGAAAAGGCTTAGGGTCCAGTCCATAAAACACATCTGGACCCGACAAACATTAACCCCGGGGGCTGTCCCTGTGGATGGTGTGCATGCCCACCTTAACTGAGTGGGAAGCCTGAAATCCGCAAATAGCGCCCACTTTTAGAGTGATTGGGGTTCCAATGTTCGGCCTGTGGCCCTAGGCATTTTAAGAACCGCTTCTTAAAAAAACCGAGAATGGAGCTCTCGTTCATGCCCGATGTTATGTCAAGGACTACGCCCAACATGAAACCCAGCATGAATTCTGACCAATGGATTCACGAGCTTGCCCGTAACGAAGTAACTTTAGATGCGCAGGCTTTGCTCAAGGGGGATTCTCCTTCTTCTCCGTCCCAAGCCATCGAAGAAGGCACGGTTGATTTTCTCTCTGATTTTCGCTCTCTCGTTCAAGAGTATACGCGCATTTTTAACTCTTTCTCGGATGGGGGGAAAAAGTTTCAAGAAATTAAAGTATTCGGGATGGCGCAAAATCCCCTTGAGTTCATGATTTTTCGGAACGGGGTAAAGCTTTTAGTCACTCACCCTGCGGTAGGGATGATTCATATCGCCTATCAGCGTCATAATGCTCAGGGAGTTGTATCTTCAGCTCCTGAGATTGGATTTCCAGAAACCATCGAAATCGTCGCTCATTTATCCACTTTTGGAGTGGTTCAATGGACTTCCAGGGGAGAGCGGGTGGAGGTAGAAACCTTGGCCCGGTTCTTTTTTGGCCAATTTGTCCGTGCAACACGGGAACAGAAAAAACTGAAATCCAATCAACAGGCCTTGTTACAGCACATCAAAACCCTGCTTCAAGATCAAGGGATTGAACTTTAACAATCGCATGCTCTGCGTGAAGTTGAGCGAATAGTCTTCGGTACGGTAGCCCGACTCTTCGGGCTGTACCAATGCGGATTCTGCACCGATGATGCCCGAAAACCGCTTCCCTAATTCATAAAGGGAAATCTTGGTTAATCCGCCGTGATGGACCAGTTTTCCCCGGACATCTTGAGACAAGACCCTCAGTATAACGTCGCAAAGCCCGTCAATGCGTGCGGGGTTGGTGATCCATTGGGGAGAAAGCTTGAGCACCTGTTCTTGCCCCAACTGTAAGCGCCAGCGATCCAAAAAAGAGGGGTGATCCGCGGTTCCGCGCCCAAGTAGCGGAGCAGAGCGGATAATCACGTAATTCAAGGATCTGGATTTGACGTAGTTTTCACCGCCGACTTTAGCTTTGGCCAGTGGGGATTCGGGCATGGCGGTATCGTTTTCGTGAGAGTTTCCCGTTTTTCCGGAAAAAATAAAATCAGAACTCAAGTAAATGAATTTTGCCTTATAAACATCCGTTGCTTCCATCACGTTAGCAGGACCGCTGGAATGAATCATTTGGCCTTTTTTTTGATCGTTTTCCGTAATGTAGTCTTCAATTCGATTGGAACCCGCACAATAGATCACAGCTTTAGGCCGATAGAGATGCGCAATTTTTTTATAAGGATCTTTTTCTAATACATCCGCTCTAAAGTAGTGAATTCCGGGGATGGGGACTAGGGGCGGGTGTTGACGATAAGTGCACACGACACGATATTTTTGGACGAGGGCCCGACTCACGTGATAGCCCACGTATCCTGTACCGCCAACAACCAACACGGAATCAAGGGACTTCTGCATGGTTTCATCTTACACGAATCGGTTTCGCGATTCGAGGGGCACCTCAAGAGAAGTGCCCCGAATCGTGAGTTCAGCGTTTTTCGCCGAGTTAGCCTAAGAGCTTGAGTGTCGCGGTGGCCGCGTTGTTGGCTTGGCTCAAAACGGAAATTCCGGCTTGCATCAAGATGTTTTCGCGGGTCATGTTAGAAACCTCTTGGGCCATATCGGCATCACGAATCCGGCTGTTGGCGGCCGAGAGGTTTTCGTCAGCAATCGAGATCGAATTGATCGTAGACTGAAGACGGTTTTGCATAGCACCCAGATCGGCTCGGACAGAGTTCACTTTAACCAAGGCATCGTCAAGTACGGCCAGAGAAGTTTGCGCTCCAATTTTTGTCGCGACGGTTTCCCCGGTGACCCCTAACGATTCCGCAGTCACGTTAGCGCTTTCCGCATTGTAAACCACTCGGTCCGTGAGGGGGTTGTTCTGAGTTCCGACTTGGATTTCAAACAAACCCGCTTTCCCATTCAGCAAAGGAATTCCGTTAAATGTGGTCGCATCTGAAATCCTTTGAATTTCGGATTTAAGCGCTTGGAATTCGCGATCTGCGAACTGGCGCTCGCGGTCACCGATCGTGTCCGATGCGGATTGGATAGCCAGTTCCCGGAGCCGGATGATCATGTTTGAAACTTCGTTCAATCCTCCCTCGGTCACTTGCACCAACGATACGCCATCTTGCGCGTTTCTTTTGGCTTGACGGTATCCACGGATTTGCGCACGCAAATTTTCGGATATCGCGAGCCCTGCCGCATCGTCACCGGCGCGATTAATTCGGCTTCCACTAGATAAACGCTCTAATGTGCCTTCCAAATTCATTTTTGTATTCCCCAATGTCCTCATCGCCGATAGCGCTGGAATATTGGTATTTATTCTTAATCCCATATTTAGCCTCCATTCATTCTCTCGTCCTCCATAACGACGGTCACAATCCCTCATGATCCGCGGCGTCCGTGCCGATCTCTATTAGTTTGGGATCTAGGCTACCCACCCGATGTGGGCAGCCCTCCCTCACTAAACTTGTGTGATGCTTGCTTTGGGTTTATCCCAGCAATTTCATTGCTGAAGATAAAGCCCCGTTCGCCTGGCTTAAGACCGAAATCCCAGCCTGCATCAAAATTTGGTTCTTCGTCATCTCTGAGACTTCTTGCGCGAGATCGGTATCGCGTATCCTGCTGTTCGCAGTCGCAAGATTTTCCTCATTGATGGCAATGCTGTTGATCGTAGATTGAAACCTGTTCTGCATTGCGCCCAAATCTGCTCGTACTTTACTGACCCGTTGGATGGCATCATCAATGACACTCAACGTGAGTTGTGAACCTTGTTTGGTCGCTACCGATTCTCCGGTAAGTCCAAGGGACTCCATCGTGACATCGGCGTTTTGCCCGTCGTACACGATTCGGTCGGTGAGTGGATTATTTCCTGTGCCCACTTGGATCTCAAAGATCCCGGCCTTTCCGTTTAACAGCGGAGTGCCGTTAAAGTTAGTGGCTTGGGAAATCCGGTCCACTTCGGATTTCAGCGACTGGAATTCGCGATCCGCAAATTGCCGTTCTTTATCGCCTATGGTATCCGATGCCGTTTGGATAGCCAGTTCGCGTAACCGAATCAAGATGTTGGTGATCTCGTTGAGTCCCCCTTCGGAGACTTGAATGAGTGACACCCCGTCCTGGGTATTACGCTTGGCTTGCTTCAGCCCCCGAATCTGCGCACGTAAGTGTTCAGAAATCGCGAGCCCGGCGGCATCGTCACCGGCTTGGTTGATCCGGCTACCACTGGAAAGTCGTTCAAGGTTTTTCTCTAACGCTCCTTTGGTAATGCTCAAATTACGTTGCGCTGTTAACGAAGGTATATTCGTGTTTACTCTTAATCCCATAACTTAATCTCCTGTAGTCATATCCATCTCCTCCATGAAATCCGATCAACGGGTTACCGTTGATGCGGGCGGCAGTCCATGCCTGGGTTTTTGTGCGTAAAGTGTTGTGTTTTACGCACGTTGATCAAAGCCGTTAAATTTTTACGTCCCCTACATTCTTGTGGACCCTTGCTTTCAAAGGCCCCCTTCGTGGGGTCCTTTGAAAGCGTTGTGATCCAGGACAAAATATTTATAGTGTCAGTTCAGCTCAGGGTTATCCTTGGCCTCCCAATAATCCCAGCACACTCTTAATGGATGAATTGGCTTGGGCAAGAACCGATACTCCGGATTGCAACAGGATTTGGTTCTTGGTGAGTTCTGACGTTTCTTCGGCAAGGTCGGCATCACGGATTCGGCTGTTTGCCGTCATCATGTTTTCCTTGCTGATCATTAAATTACTTGCTACAGATTGCAGTCGGTTCTGCATGGCTCCGAATTCGGCCCGGATTTTGGTCACAGAAGTGATGGCATTATCCAAAGTGCCCAAGCAGTTCTGTGCGCTGACTTTATCCGCAAGCGAGGCCAAGTTCAGACCGAGTGAAACGACGTTACAACTCGCGTTGAACGGGTCGAACAGCTTCACTCGGTCGACCAAGGGGTTGTTGCGGGTACCAATTTGGACTTCGAAAGATGAACCGGTTCCATTCAGCAGTGGATTTCCGTTGAATTCCGTTGCGTTGGATATGCGTTCGATCTCTTCGGCGAGCATTTGGAATTCGGTGTCTAAGAACTTTCGTTCTTTATCTCCTACCGTATCCGAAGACGCTTGGACTCCAAGCTCTCGCATGCGTATTAAAATATTTGAAATTTCGACTAAGCCACCTTCAGCAACTTGAATCAGAGAGATTCCGTCCTGAGAGTTGCGTTCTGCTTGGCCTACGCCCCTGATTTGAGCGCGTAGTCCTTCGGATATCGCTAACCCCGCGGCGTCATCGCCCGCGTGATTGATGCGTGAACCTGAACTCAAGCGTTCTAGCGTGCGATCAAGACCTGATCGGTTCATGCGCAAGTTGCGTTGAGCAACGAGCGATGGAACGTTTGTATTGATTCTCAAGCCCATAACCTTCCTCCTTGAAGGTCGTTTCACCCTTGCATCGCCAATCCATGGCGTTTTTGGGTCGTGAGTGTGATTTCAATCTTTGAAAATCCCACTCACAAGCTTTATCGGCTGTGTCACGACGGACCTTTAGAATTTTTTTTTCACAATCAATGATTTTTTTTTAAAAAGCACTTGAACTATTTCTGATGCGTTGTAACATCGAAAGTGTAATAAGTTGTCTAGGCAACAATTTTCCAATGGAGGAAAACATGGCTAAGAAGAAAACTGCAAAAAAGAAAACTGCTAAGAAAAAAACTTCTAAAAAGAAGAAATAACTCTAGCAGAGTTAAAGAAAAGAGCCCCGAGAGAAATCTCGGGGCTTTTTTTTTGCAATTTTTACCGCATTTTTAGGGTTTTTGGCCAAAACGGACCACCGTATACCCAGTGGGAATAGACCTGTACGGCTACAGCACCCGCTTTTAGTCGGAGTGACACGTCGTGAGCTGTTTGAATTCCTCCCACGCTGACCACGGGTAGGCGTCCATCTTGGACGGCCCAGGAGAGGACCTCTTCTGCTCGTTGCTTTAAAGGAGCACCGCTGAGGCCAACGGCGTAGGTCACCCCGTCGGCAAAAACTTCCGATTTTAGGGTGTTGGTCAGGATCAGGCCGTCAAGATTGTTGTTTTTTGCAACAGTGATTAACCCCTCAAGGTCATCGCGGGACAGTTCGGGAGCAAACTTTACCCAAAGCGATGTTCTCCTTGAGGACTGCGATAAAACATTCTGAACCGACGATAAAATTAATCCTAAATGCTCTGGAGTTTGGAGATCTCGTAAGCCCGGGGTGTTGGGCGAACTGATGTTTACGACAAAGTAGTCCGCGCAATCCAAAAAACTTTGGGCCACTGACGAATAGTCCAGATGAGCCTGGGCATTGGGCGTGGTTTTGTTTTTCCCCAGATTCACTCCGACTAAAAACCCATTCGGTAACTTTGGCCGAGCTCGACGGAGGTTTTCCGAAACCAGACCCGCGCCCAGATTGTTGAAACCCATTCGATTAAGTAGCGCTTCGCGCTTGGGGTCACGGAACAAGCGTGGGCGCTCGTTTCCGCCTTGCGGCCGTGGGGTCACCGTACCGATTTCTGCAAATCCGAAACCAAAAGCGGGTAGGTGCTCCACAACCTGCGCATTTTTATCAAAACCTGCGGCTAAACCCACTCGATGGAGGGCATGATCAAATATGCTCCGTTTAAATGACAGGTTAAGGTGTGGCGTTTTTTTTGAAGGACGAAGTAAGGGCCCAAAAAGACTGCCGACCATCCGAATAAAAATGAGTCCTAAGTGATGGCTCCATTCGGCCGGGAGAATAAAAACAAGGTTTCTTAGCCATTTCCACACAGGCGTCATGATAGCATCAGGGAATGTCGAATGTCTTTTATGATCGCTCGGGCAAGCCCCACACCATCAAATCAAAAAAAACAGAGTCTTCGGAAAAACCCTCAAAACCCAGCTCATCCGGTAAGAAAAAACCTTCTCCAAAATCCCCAACGCTCGGGGTAAAAAAATCGGAGTCTAAATTCAGCAAAGAACCCGGTCGCAAGGACAAGTCTAAATCTGGGTTTAAATCTAAACCCGGGTCGCGATTCGAAAAGCGCCCGCGTCCCGAGCGTGGGCCAAGTCCGCAGGGGCTGGCGCAAACGCTTAAAGCCACTGTTGATATGAACAAAAAAGGGACAGCTTACCTGATTTTTGAATCGAAATCGATTGAAGATGCGTTTCTCCCCAAGCATTTTTTGGATCAGGTGTTCCATGGAGATCGCGTGGAAATCAAAGTCGCTGACGGTCGAATCCAGTCGGTGAAAGTATTGGAACATCGATTTAAAGAAATCTTTGGTCGAATCCGGATTCAATCGCAAAAGTTTTCTCAAAAAGGCGCTAGGCGAACGGGAGTGCTGGTGTACGAACGTAAAAAAACCCGCGCTGAGATTTGGGTTGGGGTATTGCCCGAAAAAATTAACGATCAAGATTGGGTGCACGCTAAAATTCATTTTGATCATGGGAAGGGCGAAGGCCCTTGGGCCGAAATTATCGAAATCATTGGCCCAGAAATCCCAGCAAGCTATGACATCGCCATGGTTGCAGGCGAATTCAATTTAAAAGAGCACCACACCCCCCAGGCGGTGAAAGAAGCCGAAGCGTTTAAGCTTGATTTAAATTCGCCAGATCTTGCCGACCGTACAGACCTTCGTCACTTGCCGTTTATCACCATTGATGGGGAAACCGCACGAGACTTTGATGATGCGGTCTATGTAGAGAGGTTGAAATCCCCTCAGGCCTACCGTTTGTGGGTGGCGATTGCGGATGTCAGCCATTATGTAAAAGCAGGGACGGTGCTTGATGCCGAAGCGTATGAGCGTGCTACCAGCGTTTATTTCCCCGAGCGCGCGTTTCATATGTTGCCACGGGCATTGTCCGAAGACCTGTGTAGCTTAAAGCCTCGGGTGCCGCGCTTGTCTATGGCCTGTTCCATAGATTTTGACGATCAAGGGAATCCCTCCCACACCAAAATGTATTCGGCCATTATTGAGAGCCGTAGGCGCGCCACGTACACCGAAATTGAGGCGGAAAAAAATGATCCTCAGCATGCAGATCTTTTTGCGTTGTATCGCATCTTGCGTCAGGCCCGCACCCGCCGGGGATCGGTCGACTTTGATTTTCCCGAAAGCGAAATTCACTTAAATGAAACCACGGGAGAACCGTTAGACATTTTTGTCCGCGAACGCAACGATGCGCACCGGTTGATTGAAGAGTTTATGATCGCGGCCAACGAGGCAACGTCGCGTTGGATGATCGAAAAAGATTTACCCTTTATCTATCGGATCCACGAAGAA
>JAIXVT010000156.1 GCA_027482725.1 Pseudomonadota bacterium
AATAATTATAGGTACCTTACTACAGTGGTAGAGGCCAACCGTGCGCTGGGTATGTTAGATCTCTTAACGTCTCGGTTACTCGGATCGAATAGCCTGCACAACAAGCGTGTGAAAATGGATTTTTTGTTGAATCGGTTAAATTTTATGATCTCGGTATTCCATCAGTTTGACCGTCCTCAATTTGGAATATCGGGTTGCAGAGTGCGGAACTGTCAAATTCAGGATTTTGACTTGGCCAGATATGTAAACCTACAGTTATCGTCTTTGGCTCAAGTTGCTTTTACTTACTTCGATGGGCTTTATTATCCACTATCGTCTCTAGGTATTTACTTAGATCTCTATCAACAGGCTACCGCAAACGTTTCGCTTGACCTTAGTTCGGACATTTACAGGAATCGTTATAGTTGTGCATCTTCACAACTGTTTGATGCCTTATCACTAGCTCGTTTATCTGGAGGTATGTCGGATTCCTATGCGATTAATACCCATCAGCAGGCCGTAAATGCCGTTATTAACGGGTTAAGCGGAATGAACTGTAGTTACAATTATTAAAAAAACTAATAAAACATTCCCAAAACCTTTTCGTCTCGGCATCGGAGTTTATCTTTTGCCGAGACGTTTGTTTTTATAAAGGGTTCATTTTTCCAAATAATAATTCTGGGGTTCTTTTTCAAAAACTCACATTGATCCTCAGTTAAAGAAAAGACTCGGTAACGTTCTTTTGTCTTGGATTGAGGACCCCAATCATCAAAACGGGTGGGACCTTTTAAAAACCGTAGGGACCTTAATATTGGGGTATTGTAGGTATGATTTAAACGCTGGGTTTCAAAGTCTACAACAAGCTCAAGAAAGGATTTGCCTGCAGTCAAAGAGAAGTACTGATCTAATAAACATTCGGCATCTGAGTTGGGGTTAGAAAATCGCTTAAGAAGTTCCCAAATCTGATTGGGCCCAAATCGATCCGCAAGGTAGCTAAAAAATAGACCCGCCCTAGAATACGAAAAGGAGAGCTTTTTGGAGTCAGAAAAATCCATCAGGCCCGTTGCATTTTGCTCGAGCCCTTCTTGGAAAAGGTTAGGGTCTTGATTCACCTGAAAATCAAACCAAGTAGCTAGTCCCTCGGATACCCATAAGGGAAGGTGTGGGGAGATGCCCCGGGCCACATGATGGAACCATTCATGAGCGAGGGCGGAACGCGCAAGAGGTGTGAGCGCTCGTTCTTGAATATGAATCACGATGCGAGCAGCGGACTCGGAGTTGCTGGGGTGGTGAATGACTCCCTGAGTTTTTAAGAAAGCCTCGAACTTCAGAAAGGGGGGGCAACGATCAAGTGTGGACTGGAGCGCCCAACTGGGAATCCGTTTTCCGATGTTGTTGTCAACGAAATCAACGAGATTATTTGGCATAACCGGAACGTCTGCGGCCGTGAAGTGCTCTAAGCAAAAAGGTATTTTTCCCGGTGAAATCCAAAGATTTTGGGCAAAGCCTGAGGGCAAAAGGAAAAATAGAGAGATGACAAATGTCACCACGAAACCTTAAACTAGGTAAAAAAAAATTGAAAGAATAGGCAACAGGATTTAGGTTTTTGCAGTGCGTCATGAGACTCAGCTGTCAACATCTGGGGTTGAATTTGATAAAATCGAGGAACTACCCTCGGTGTTTGCGTTCAGTGACTACCGCACTTACCTGAAGGCGTACTTCGAAGCAAAAAAGAAAATTCATCCCAAGTACTCAGCAAGTTTTTTTACCCGAAGGGCAGGATTAGGAGCTAACTCCAGGGGTTACTTAAAGCTTGTGGTGGAGGGACGGCGTAACTTGAGCCCGGCGACGATTCGTTCATTTAGCGAGGCCCTTGGGCACAAGCCCCAAGAGAGCTTGTATTTTGAAAATCTCGTTTTATTCAATCAAGCGGAACGCCCGTCAGATAAAAAATATTATTTTGAGCGGCTCGTCGCCACACTCCATGAGAAGACATACAGTCCTTTAGTTCTCCTTCAGCAGCAACATGCCTACTACTCGAATTGGTATTATGTCGTTATTCGGGAGCTTGTTGCTTTAGATGATTTTGTCGAGGATTACTTATGGATTTCGCATCACCTTTTAGGAGCGGTAAAAAAAGAGGAAATCAGGAAAGCGATTTCAGACCTGCTGGTTTTGGGGTTGATCGAGCGCGATTCCGGAGGACGCCTGCGCCAGTCCAAGCCCCTTATTAAAGCCCCAAGTCATGGATTTGAGCACGTCCTGAAAGGCTTTCACCTCCAGATGTTGGATCGGGTTAAAGCCGCTCTTGATGATGAGCGTGTTCCTGCGGAGGTCTTAGGTTTGACGTTGTCCTGTTGCGAAGAGGATTTTTCACTCCTTCTAGAAGACCTCAAAAAAATGAGAAGTGAGCTCAATGCAAAATATGGCCAGAGAGTCCGTGGAATGGATTGCGTTCTCCATTTAGGGATTCAGCTTGCGCAGATGACAAAAAGATTAAAACCAAAAAAAGGAGAACGGGTGTGAGTTTAAGAGTACTTTTTTTAATGTCAATGACGTTGTTGAT
>JAIXVT010000051.1 GCA_027482725.1 Pseudomonadota bacterium
ATGCAGAAACACAGAAGCTTCTCGGGCAGGAGTTCGTAGAAAAGCCGATCGAAGCTCTGGAAAAGATTGAAAAGTCCGATAATTTTCAGGTCACCCGACGAGAGTTTTTAACGGTAATGGGCGCGAGTATGGCGATGGCAAGCTTTGCCTGTGCGCGCCGTCCCGTTCATAAGATCATTCCGTATGTGGTTCAGCCCCAAGAAGTAACTCCGGGGATTGCGGTTCACTACGCATCAACGTGTAAAGAATGTGCGATGTCTTGCGGCACCGTCGTCAAAGCCCGAGAGGGTCGCCCGATTAAGATCGAGGGCAACGAGCTGAGTTCGGCAACCAAAGGCGGACTTTGTGCGCGTGGACAAGCTTCCGTTCTTAATTTATACGATACGGACCGCATTCAGAAGCCGATGAAAGGGGCTAAGGGGGGATCGAAGTCGGCATCAGATTGGAAAGAGATTGATTCGCTTGTTGTTGCCGCACTCAAGGAATCCAAAAGAGTACGTATTGTTTCTCTACCGGATTCCAGTCCTTCGACTCGACGTTTGATGAAGGAGTTTATGTCCGGGTTCCAGGATGCCCGTTGGATTGAAGTGGATCCATTGGGAGCTGACGATGTGATTGAGGGCCAAGCTGAAGCTTATGGTTCGCCCGTTTTCCCCGTGTATTCATTCCATCAGGCGGATGTCGTACTCAGCTTTAATGCCGATTTTTTAGGGACTTGGGGTAACACAGTGACTCAGTCTGCACAGTGGGCTCAAAAGCGAAAACTTGTTAAAGCCGCCGACTCCATGTCGAAGCTGTTTGTGGTCGAAGGTAATTTGTCCTTAACAGGATCGAACGCAGATGAACGGGTACCCGTTTTGCCGGGTGCGGAAGTATTGGTGGCCACTGCCGTGGCTCAGGAGCTCATCCTTAATCAAAAGAAGACGAGGTTTGCGGGAGCGGCCGATGTGGTTGAGTCCTTGAAGTCCTCTGGGTCTCAAGACGAGCTCTTGTCTAAAGCCGGTGGAGTCACTAAAGAGTTTGTAAAGAGAGTCGCGGATCAGCTTTGGGAGAGCCGCGGGCGATCTTTGGTTCTTGGTTCCGGAGGAAAGGCTCTCCAGTCAGTTGTGAACCTTTTAAATAGTGCTCTTGAGAACGAGGGCAAGACCGTGGATGGAAACGGTGATGCCATTCCTTCGTCTCAGTCTTTACGTAGCTTGGTTGCGCTCCAGGCTGAGATGAATTCGGGTTCGGTCGATACTGTTATCTTTTATAAATCCAATCCTGCCTATTTTCTGCCAAATTCCAATCTATTTACCGAGGCTCTAAAAAAAGTAAAAACTGTTGTGGCTGTCGCAGATCGCGTTGATGAAACCGCAGAGTTTGCGGATGTGGTGGCAGCATTGAATCACAGCCTAGAGTCGTGGGGGGATGCGCAGCCTGTTGCATCTCAGTACTCGCTTCAACAGCCTACGATTGCGCCTCTTTTTGACACCAGATCTTTTGAGGACTGCGTGATTCAGTGGGTGAAATCTGGAGTCAAGACACAAGGTTTGTTAGCCCAAGTGGCTGCTTCAAGCGATGCTTCCTTCTATGCTTACGTTAAGGAAAACTGGAAACAAACCCTGTTTCCTAAGTTTGGGAAAGGTCAAGCGTGGAATGATTTTTGGGAAACAACCCTTCAAAAAGGGTTAATTGAATCGACACCCGCTCCAGCCCGCGAGCGCAGTTATAAGCCTGCGGTGCTTCGGGGCTTGGCTACAGCCGTTTCTGCCTTCAAAACCAGCACGATTGCCACTTCGAAAAAAGGTCCTGCAACCGAAGCGCAAGGCGTTGTTTTGGGGCTCTACGAAACCATCGCCTTGGGTGATGGACGTAATGCCAATAATCCATGGCTTCAGGAGCTTCCTGATCCGATTTCCACGATCACCTGGGATAACTACGCGAACATTGGACCTTCTTTTGCCCAGGAACTCGGCTTAAAAGCGAATGATGTTGTGTTGGTTACTGTTGGGGAGCAGGCGTTAGAGCTTCCGGTGAACATTCAGCCAGGAATTGCAAAAGGTGCGATGACGATTGCATTAGGATACGGTCGCACTCAGGTTGGGAAAATTGGGAATAAAGTAGGTTCCAATGCATTCCGCTTGGCGGCACTGACCGGCGAACAGGGGCTTGTTCTCTCGGGACAAACAGCGAAGGTTGCAAAAACCGGGAAGAAGTATGAGCTTGCTGTAGTCCAGGGGCACCACCGTACAGAGGGGCGTCCCATTGTAAATGACATTACACTTGCGGAGTTTAAAAAAGATCCCAAAGCATCTGCGCACACGAATCCCCACATGAAGATGGATGTTGTGCCAACGATGTGGAATCCTCCGCATGATTACGCGAAAGAGCCTTACCGCTGGATGATGGCGGTGGATTTGAATGCTTGCACAGGTTGCGGTGCATGCGTGATTGCGTGTCAGGCCGAAAATAATATCCCGGTTGTAGGCCGAGATCGTGTGCGCCAAGGACGCGAAATGCACTGGATGCGCATTGATCGGTTTTATTCAGGCGATGAAAATTCTCCTCAAGTGGTGTTTCAGCCGATGATGTGCCAGCACTGCGAAAACGCTCCGTGTGAAACGGTTTGTCCGGTGGTTGCGACCTCACACAGTAACGATGGATTAAACCAGATGACCTATTCTCGTTGTGTGGGAACCCGTTATTGTCAGAACAACTGCCCTTATAAGGTGCGTCGTTTTAACTTCTTTGATCATTGGAAAGATTACAAAGATACCATGAATATGGTGTGGAACCCTGATGTTACGGTCCGATCGCGTGGGATCATGGAGAAATGTTCATTCTGCGTTCAGCGCATTAACGAAGCTAAGTCCCATGCGAAGGATAAAAAATCCGTAATTAAGGATAAAGACCTTAAAACGGCCTGTCAGCAAACGTGCCCGACCGAAGCGATTGTTTTTGGTAATGTGAATGACCCGGAGAGTGCGGTTGCCAAAGTCAAAGATCAGCCTCGTGCTTTTCGTGTGCTCGAGAACCTTAACACTAAACCCGTAGTTCACTATCTCACCAAGGTTCGTAACGTCGAATCTTCACATCAGGAGGCAGGACATGGCCACCACAGTTAATTCGGAAAAGCTACTTGACGAAGCTCTTGTGACAGGGGGCCGGACTTTCACTGAGCTCAGTGATGATGTTGCCCGTCCATTGGAGAGCTTCCCTACCCGTCGGTGGTGGGTGTGCTTTATCGCCGCGATGTTGGCTTTTTTCATGGGAGCATCGTTGCTGTTAGAGACCTTTATGAACGGAGTGGGGCTCTGGGGTTTGAACCAACCTGTGGGTTGGGGGAACGATGTCACGACTTTCGTGTTCTGGGTAGGTATCGGCCACGCTGGGACATTGATCTCAGCTATTCTTTTTTTGTTTCGACAAAAATGGCGTACTGCCATCAACCGTTCCGCTGAGGCCATGACTATCTTTGCAGTCATGACTGCGGGTATGGTGATTTTGACTCACACCGGGCGTCCGTGGCTTGCCTCGTTTTGGTTGCTTCCTTACCCCAATCAACGTCAACTCTGGCCAAACTTTAAGTCTCCGCTCGAATGGGACGTTTTTGCGGTTTCCACCTATTTCACGATTTCTTTGATCTTTTGGTATACGGGTTTAATCCCTGATCTTGCTTTGATTCGTGACCGAGCAAAGAACAAGGTTCGTAAGTTTTTTCTCACGATTCTTTCTCTGGGGTGGCGGGGATCAAACAAAAATTGGCTCCACTACGAGCAGGCTTATCTTATTTTTGCCGGACTCTCTACACCCCTTGTTCTTTCCGTACACTCGGTGGTGTCCTTTGACTTTGCTGTGGCCCAGCTCCCGGGTTGGCACACCACGATTTTCCCCCCTTACTTCGTTGCAGGCGCAATTTTTTCAGGGTTTGCGATGGTAGTTACACTTCTTGTCATTTGTCGGGAAGTATTCAATTTAAAAAACTACATCACGATGGATCATTTGGAAAAAATGAATAAAATCATTTTGGCCACAGGGATGTTGGTGGGATACGCCTACGGTTGTGAGTTTTTCATCGCTTGGTATTCTGGAAGTTCTTTTGAACAGTTCACGTTTATCAATCGTGCCTTTGGACCTTACTGGTGGGCTTATTGGATTATGGTGGGCTGTAACGTCGGTATTCCTCAGATTTTTTGGTTCCGCAAATTCCGTCGCAGCATTCCTGTCATGTTCATTGTTTCATTGTTCGTGAATATCGGAATGTACTTTGAGCGATTCGTGATCATCGTAACATCGCTTCATCGTGACTTTAATCCATCTAGCTGGGGATTTTACCAACCCTCTTGGGTTGAATTGGGTATTTTCACCGGTTTCGTTGGGTTTTTCTTTGTGTTCTTTTTATTGTTTGTCCGGTTTTTACCTGCGATTGCTGTTGCTGAGGTGAAATCGGTTATGGATCAACCGACTAAGAGTGGAGATGCGTCTCATGTCTAGTTCAAAACCAACACCTCCTCAGATGGGTGTATTGGGATTTTTTGATGACCCGGCCTCATTGATCGAGGCTACAGCTAAAGTGCGGGATTCGAAGTTTAAGGAATTTGATGCTTTTACCCCGTACCCTGTTCATGGATTGGAGCATGCTCAAGGGCTAAAACGATCTAAAGTTCCTTTCGTTACCGCGACGTTGGCGTTTACGGGAACAGCGACTGCATATTGGTTGCAGTACCACGGGTCGTACACATGGTGGCCCCACATCATCGGAGGAAAGCCTTACAACTCTATCCCTGCTTTCGTTCCGATCTTATTTGAAATGTCGGTTTTATTTGGGGGCATTGCTACGTTTTTAGCGATGTTATTTTTTAATCGACTCCCCAACTTGAGTAAGCGCGCATTCGATCCTTCGCTAACCAATAATCGG
>JAIXVT010000195.1 GCA_027482725.1 Pseudomonadota bacterium
AATTTGAAACAATTCAGGGCAGTTGCGACCCGTTACGACAAGCTTGCCCGTAACTTCATGGGCATGTTGACCATGGCTTCCATCATGATTTGGGCGCGACTTTGAAAACAGGCCCTAATGTAATGTTAATTTCCCATTCTTTGGATCAATAATTAACCTGAGATCAAAGGCTTTGCTTGCTCGCTGATCGCCGACCATGTAATCGGTAGTCTCACGGAGCTCAAGGGCGCCGGACACTTTTAGGGACTCTTTACGGGTATCAATAGCCCCGTTATATGCATTATTGGCCGTGGAATCAGTTTTGGTTATGGGTTGCATCTGATTGGGCCTTTTGTCTAGCTTCAACCATCGGCCCAGTTCGGTAGCAATGCCGTCTCCAATAAACAGCACAGCTTTGTCTTTGTCTTTGTAAAGCTCGAATCTTTCCGCTGAAACGGGTGACTTTTTTGACTCGTCTTGAATATCAACGCGCTTGTTGTCTTTACGGCCTTCTTCGCCCTTTAAAACAACAATGTTTTTATAGGTATGTTGCTTAAGTCCTGACCGTGCAGTATCGGAGTCAAAGTCAACGCGTGTCCCAGGAGCTGAATCTAGTTTTTCACGTTGGCGTGCAGTTAGTTTATTCCCCACAAAATACCCATACTTGTCGGCGTAGATGTAGCAGGCGTAACGACTTGTCGTAACGGTTTCCCCTTTCTCATCCTTCTTTGGCTGTATCGTATTTTCAGTAATTACAGCGTAATCATTAGGAACCGTCATGATGGGTTTTTTAATTTCAAGACACGTGACGTGTTCCCCTTTTTTGATTTGGGCTTGAGCCTTTGCTTGAAAAGCGGGAAGAGTGTGCCTTTGTAGTCTTCCATCTTTATCATCCTTGCGTTTTCTCTCAGAAGTTAGAAAATCACTCGAACCGTAATTGACGGTGACTTCTTCGGCAATGGGTGTGCCTGATAGGTTTTCGTATAAATTCTTTGCGGCTTGGCCGGTGAACTCAATCTCATAGGTTTGTCCATCGGATAGGAGTCGGCCATGCAAGTCGTTAAAGGCATGCGAGTTGTGGACGGTATACGGAGTCTTTGCAGAATCAGATGGGGTTGCGTCATGAGTATGCGGCTCTTTTTTGAAGCAGGCACGACCGATACAGTCTGCCCGGCTCGATTTACGCACTTGCTCCCCACAATCGGTACAATTTTGGTTGTAATAAAGCTGGGCCTTAGAGGAGTTCATTCCAATAAAAGTAACCCCTATTGCAAGACTGACATTCTTGAGGCTGTGCTTAATTTGAGAACTGTGCATAAATTTTAAGAATCTCATACTAACTCCATTAAATAAAATCTGTATAATAAATAGATTAGCACAACGCGTACCAAAAAAGCCACGGCTCTGGGCCTAGTATTTTTGGGGCAACACTAGGAAAAAAACTCCATGATTACAGCTCTTGTTGGGGTTCCTTTAAACAAAACACAAGAGTATTTGAATATGTGCTTTGTTCGGGGCGTAGCCACCTGTCCACGTTTTAGTCACCCCGCACCCAGCTCTCCAAACCGGCCACAATCCCAGCCACCACCTGCTGGAGGCGGGGTGAGGTCCGATAAGGCACCCCATTGTAAATAAATTCGGTTGATAAATCCGCCAGTCGGTAAAACTCGTTCATGTGGTCGTAGTGTAAGGCCTCGATGTAGGATACCGCGCCGTGGCTGTGCATTCGGGTCAATGCCAGGTTCCTTGCATAAACTCCCGGCTCAATGCGGACTCCGGATAAAAATTCGGGGGTATTGAGCAGGGGAAGTCCCAGACTTTGGCTCAGCCCCCGGACCACCGCCCGCGACAACCGCACCGATCCTTCGAAAAAACCAGAACGAAAAGCATGTTGCAACGCCCAGCCCCGAGACCACGCTGATCCGAGTTCTGAAAAACGAAACCCCCCAGGCACATACGCCTCGATATCATTGTTCCGATTCTGGAGCGCATAGTTATCGCTGGCATCGAAATGAATAATCAGGGTGATATCGGGCCGAAACGCCGTTATCTGTTCACTACGTGCCTCCAAGTCCGTACCACGAATAAATTGGGATCGTGGGTCGGGATTCAGCGCGGTTTGGACTCGCGGTAAAGCCCGCACTTGCATCAGCCATCCCGATGTTGCGTCTATTGTGGGCACCAAAAATCCAAGCACGGCATCATACAGTGTGCGCGACGCAAAGCGCAGGGGCGATTCACCCATCACAAAGGTTCCTACCGGCCGATCCGTTTCTCGGGTCAGGAACACCGATGCCCCGCGTGCACGCAACGCTTGCGACAATTCGAGCGCAACTAAACGATTCATGTGTCCTTCGCTGACCCGCACCCCCCCGACTTGGACAAACTTTCCCGTGTGGGGTTCCCACTCGGCCGATTCCATATGTCCGGGATCAATGGCAACTCTCAACTGCGCCCATGTTTTTCTGTTTAAAATTACTGATGAATGGGCAACGCGCCCACGTTTTGACAAACTCCCCAAAGCAAAAACTTCCCGATCTCCTGAGAGGTCATTTTTTTTCAGGGTAAGCGTTTGCGCGCCCAACAAAAAAAACCGCCGCAAAACTTGGTCGGGGTCAATCCCCTGTAGGGCGTTCATCCCCAGACGAGTTCGGTGTTGTTCCCGTAAAAGCTGCAAAGGACGTTGGTCGTCATCCGCGATCAAATTCAGTTCTCGCTGCAAAAACCGCATGCGGGATAAGCGTTGCGACCACCTCGTTTTGTTAGGAAATGCGGGTGTCTGGGCTAACCCCGACGGATCAAAAAAATTTTCTGAAAAATATTCTCTATCGACGTAGCCGTAAAGATCGTCGTGTTCGCCCGCAAAAGTTAGGCTCCAGGTCGTGCCGATTGCCACGGTGATCACGGAGACGATTTTTTTACGAAAGGCTTTGGTATCGAAAATGATCGCCACATCGTGTTGCAAGAGGTTCATTTCTGCGCTTCTCCAAAAATTCCAATGCGATAAATTCAATGCGATAAATTTAAGTTATTCCTGTTCCGAACGTCTTCAGATCGCCAGATGAGTTTTCATTTGAATCGAACGAGGCTTGAACATTAGGCTGTAACCTATGACGGCGGGCACGCATCGGTCAATCCACTTTAATGAACGCGTTTTAGAGGTATTGATCGGGGGCACATCCCTCCTCGATGTCCGCGAAGGTATCGCGGGTGCCTATCCCGATTCAGAATCAATTACGGCGTTTATCGAAGCCTACGGGTACGATCTTTCCGATCCGGTGGAAGCCGGAGAGCTTCACGGCCATAAGCTCGAAGCCATTCAGTTTATACGGAAGTATTTTTTGAAGCCCGCAAACCCCGAGGGAATAGACGCCGACATCCCTCGAAAAATCGTTGAAAATCCCGATGTGCGGGATTTGTTTAAGTGGGCATCAGGGCAAGGTGAGTTTCGGCGCTGGTCTTGTGCAATTCTCAGAGTGATGCATATTTTGGCCCATATCGACCGCGACGTCCGCACTCCGTACTTTGGGGAAATCCAAAATCAAATTTTTGATCGTGTATACCGCTACCTGCATCGAGATGATCAGGGACGATTGTTTTTGCAGCGTGCGTCCGATGATCCTTATCGGGTCGAATTGGTGGAGTTCCAAGTTAAGCCTAAAAAACCGCGCGAAAGCACATTGATTAAACTTCTGCACAAACCCGAAAGCGTCGCCGAAGAACTGTTTGATCGTATCGGAATGCGTTTTATCACCCGAACTCGGTTTGATGCCGTTTGTGTGGTGAGATTTTTGGAAGAGTCTCGCGCGATTGTTGCGGCAAACATCAAACCTTCGCGCTCACGCAACACGTTGATGGAGATCAAAGAATTCCGCGAATGGATACGCCGGCAAACCGAACAAACCTTTGACCGGATGGTTCCATCAGATCATCCCGAGATCGAGGCGCTTCCGTTCCCTGAGAGCAAAAATGAAAATCGTCATTCGTCCGATCATTATCGCGCCATTCAATTTACTTGTCGGCAGTTGATTAAAGTCAAGCAGGCCCTTCCCGATCAGATTCGTGATTTAAAAAAATCTTTAAAAAAAGCGCAAATTGACCCCGAAATTTCTAAGGCGCTAGATCAGATGGATCTGAAAAACACCCAGCGCGTGGTTCGGTTTTTCTATCCCTTTGAAATCCAGGTGGTCGATCAAAAGAGTTTTGAGTCCAACGAAAAAGGACGGTCTGCCCACGCCGAGTATAAAAAAGCCCAAGTTAAAGCAGCCATGCACCGCGTATTTGGTGGAGGCTTTGACTCCGCGTGAAACGCGAGGTGGACTACGTTTGCATCGGCACGGGGGTTGCCCCGCTCCTTGCCGCAATGAGCCTTCGCCAGCGGGGATACCGAATCGCTGTTTTAAATCCTGAGCGCGATTTTTTTTTAGAAGATTCCGAAGTCCCGCTTGATTTCCTGAACTTTGAAAACGCCAACAGTGATTTTCAGCGCCGATTCGAAAACAACACGATTGAGCGTGTTTATCGCAATTTGAGCCCGTTTTTTCCGGGAGCTTTGGAGCTGCTCAAGACGCCTCAGTTCGTCCTTCCCCCCAAAAAAGGTGCCGGATTTGTAGACGAATCGGCGCCGTGGGTGCGTGGGCGGCACCGTGTGTGGTTGGCGTTTGAAGGAACGGAAGGCGCCGAGCGTTTGGAGCACTTGTATTTGCGTGCGCTTGATTCCGGCTGGAAACCCCAGTGGTTGGAGGGTTTGGCCTTGGCCAAGAGATTTCCCGGAGTTTCTTTGCAGGGCATCGATCAACGCATGTCGGGAAAAAAATGGGTGGGGTTTCAGGGTCCCGTGTTTGGAGATGTCGACGTTGAACGGTTTAGGCGAGGGATTTATCATTTTTTGCGGGAACACCTTGGGGAGCTGTTGATTCATGGTGCGCACATTCACCGCATGTCCCAAGGGGAAGTCACGTTTCAAAGCCAAGGTCATCAACCCACGACACTTTCCGTCCAAAAAAAATGTTTGTTTTTTTGGACCCCCCATTTGGTTCCGTGGATTGAATCCTATTTCGGGCCTCTACCGATTGGCGTTGCAAAAAAACAACTCTGGGAGGAATGGGATGTGATTTCGCGCGAGCCTGTTCACGCCGACGTGGTTGCTCACTTTGAGCGTATTCGTCTGTGGTCCTACGGCGAAGGTCTACCCCCTGAAACCGGGTGGAATCGGCTCAAAATTTTTAGACGCGACAAATCCCCCGATATTTTGGGCGCGCAAGCGTTTCAGGAAATTAAACAGGTATTGATCGATTTTTGCGGATGGAGCCGGTTTTCTGTTCGGTCGTTTAAAGCGCGAGGGTTGTACCGCTGGGATGATACGCAGGCGCATCAAACCACGCGCGACGGGCTGGATCGGGTGTTGATTCCTGCATCCGATGGTCCGCTGCACTGGATTGCGGGAAATATTGAAAGGTCACTGCATGTCCTTGAGTAATCGTGATGGGGCCATCGATGTTGCTCTTTGTGCCGGGCCGAGGCTTGCACTATTTCCCACTGCCGGAGTTCGGCGCTTATCCAAGCGCTTAGCCATGGCGGGCTTGACGGTCGGGCATTACGGGGGACCAGACTTGCGTCCTCGTGGTGTGGTGCGGATGGAGCAAGATTCTCTCCTCATTGTCCAGGATGTCCAAAACCGCATTCACCGCATCAAGACTCGGGCGGTGATCCGCGTGGTGCCACGGTTCGATCTCCCGATGCCCTTTCCCGGATGGTATTCACCTGACTTGATTCCCGAATCGACAGCGCGTCGACTGATGGCGGAGGGGTCATTGTCGTGGTTGCCGTCGGTGGTGATTTTGGGGGTTTCGAATGCGGCATTTCAACTGGGTTCTGATTTGTTGGAAAAACGCTTTACGAAGCGGGTTGTTTTAGTCGATCCCGGTTATGGATCCCCGCTCGACGGAGCGTGGGAGGTAGAGCGGCGGCGGTTTGCGCGGAATGGGGGGCGAAGAGTCACCGGAGAGCCCGTCCATCTTGCGCGAGTAGAACGGGCCGGTGGGGGCACCGATGTCGAACTGAAAGTGAAAGATGATCAGGGTGTGCGCGTGTTGACGTGTGCGCGTGTGATTTCTGTTGGGCCGTTTGCGGAGCGTTTGGGGTTTCGGGAATATCCTCCCGGATCTTTGTGGTACGAATTTGAAAACACAGAGATTAAAGAGTTTATCGACGATGTGGATCATCATTTGCTGGATGAAGAGAGGGCCGATTATCTGGCCCATACGCTGATTCGTCATTTGGGAGCAAAGCCGTTTGATCTCCAAGCAACACGACAACAGTCTTTGCTCCGAAGTCGGAATTCTTTTGGGTTTGAGTTTGAGGGCAAATGGTTATCTCCGGCGTCATTAGAAAAAGTTCAGCAATTTTCAGGCACGCCTGTGATCCCGGTGGAGCCGGGAAAAATCAAAGCCTCCATTGACTGTATTGAATCGATAGGATGCCGGGTGTGTGAGCGGGCGTGTCCCGCGGGCGCCATCCAAATTAAACGTGATGGGGCCGGGGGTTTGGGTGAATTCATGTCCGTTGATGCCTGCACAGGATGTGGAATTTGTCTCAACGCATGTCCGTCTCGGGTGCCCACGATGATCGAATCGGCTCCCGAGGATTCAAGCTACACTACGATGATTTTTTCGTATTTTGGGCCGGATTCTTTGGGTGTGAACGACCGCGTGCGGTTGTTGTCCCGTCGTGGAGATGTGCTTGCGACCACGCGGATTAGAGGGCGATTTTCTGATGCGATCGAGCCTCCCCTTTGGCGGGTCGAAGTCCCAACGCATTTGGTCCGTGAGGTCAGTGGAATTGCAGCGATTCCTTCGGCGGTGGAGACCACCGGAGTGCATGACTTGTATCAAGAAATTGGTGCGCGAGTAGAGGTGCGCATTCAAGGGGAACAGCGCCGCGTGCGCGACGGACAAAATTTATCGGTGGCCTTGTACGAGCTGGGTATGGCTCGCGCCAACGACACGTTGATGTGTGCGGATGGTGCGTGTGGATTGTGCCAAGTCGAAATAGATGGAGTGAGAAAACTTGCATGTCAGTCCACGGTGCGCCAAGGGATGAGTGTCCAATTTTCTAAGCTGAAACCACCGTCTTCGGATTTGTGTCCTTGCGAGGAGGTTTCAGTTCAATACGTTGAACAATGGATTCAACAGCACAAACCGTCTACTTTGGAGTCGTTGATAGAACAAACTTCAGTGATGCAGGGCCGCTGTCACGGAACACTATGCTCAAAAAATGTGGCGCTCTGTTTTGAAAGAATGACAGGCAAGGATTTAGATTCATTTGCCTACTGGATGTTCCCCTGGTCGGATTGGGTGATCCAGGGTTGACCCACTTGACAAGAGGAGTGTCAAGAATTTCGAACGTATTTCGTTGTGGTCTTTCTGGGGAAAAAACTTGACTAAAAAACTTTAAGTAATTGAATTTATTGATAAATTCTATAAATGAATGTCGTCAATTTTTTGATTTACTTTATCAACGCATCGTGTTACACTTATCGTCATGGAATTAAAAATCAATAAAAAGGGTATAAAAGGCCCTAACTGGGTTGGTGCTTTCATTCGTCAAAAACGTGAAGAAAAAGGCTTGTCTCAAAAAGAATTGGGACAACTGTTCACGCCCCCAGTAACAACGCAGTTCGTATCTAACCTCGAGCGCGGTGTTACTCCGGTGCCTGCGACTCACGTTCAAGCTGTAGTGAAGGCTTTGAATTTAAACGAACAAGAGCTCATGCTCCTTATGGAGAAAGAGTACGCCGCAAAATTGACCAGCAAGATTGCAGGTCAAAATTTTGAAGGTCAAGCGTTGATGAGTGCCCCTTCGGTTATCGTTGTGGCACAAGCTGACGAAGAATTCTTTAAAGAGATCGTTCACTGGTACAACCAATTGGGTGATAGTGATCGTCAAATGTTCCGAGCTCAAACCAAGTCTTGGTTTGAATCTCATTTGAAGAAAGCGATCTAAAAAAGCTACCATCCTTCTATGAGGGATGAATCTTTGAGCGGGCATCCTCGAGTAAGAGGCGCCCGCTCTTTTTTTTGGCAAGAACCCCAGCTGGGGACCACACCGATCCAATTTGGAACTCTCCCGAGTTTTGACGGAACTCCCATATTCTATTGCGAAGAGGGGCGCGGTAAGCCATTGGTTTTTTGTTATGGCATAGCCTGTTCGTCATTGCATTGGACCTATCAAATTGACTATTTCCGGAAAAATTATCGTTGTATTTGGTTTGATTACCGCGGACACCGTCGCTCTGGAATTCCTAAAGACTATGGTGCGCTCACCGTAGGCGCGTTGACCCAAGATCTGCGCGCAGTGCTGGATTTTCTAGGGGTGGAGAATCCCGTTGTGTTGGGCCATTCGATGGGCGTCAGTATCGCGCTGGAGTATGCACGACAGTATCCGGTAGAACGTTTGATTTTGGCCAATGGCACTGCAAAGCGCCCGTTGGATTCTTTGTTTGGGGGAAATTTTTTGCTTCCCGCATTCCGATGGTTGAACGAGTTTGAAACGAAAAGCCCCCAGGTTTTGCGTAAGCTCTGGTCTTTACAAAAACATGCGGGATTTATGAAAAACTTTATCGGTGCCGCAGGGTTCAATGTCCACTTGACGCATCCTAAGGATATCGAAACTTATGTGCGCCATATTTCCGAACTGGACCCCGCAGTGCTAACGCATTTGATCCAAAGTTACGAAGCTTTTGATGCTACTTCATGGATCCATCAAATCACGGTGCCGACCTTGGTGTTGTCTGGTGCGGAAGACAAGGTTACTCCTCCGGAGACCCAAGAGTTGTTAGCGCAGTTACTGCCCCATGCTCAGCTCAAACGCATCGAGCATGGCACTCATTGCACGACACTGGATTTACCGGAATTTGTGAACGTGTTGATTGAAAATTTCCTCAATGGTCAGTCGTGAATTGGGGTGCGCCGTTTCCCGGTTCCCTACGAGTTCTCCTGGGACGTTGCACGGATAAAAATTACGGGCCCCCGATCCTGATGTGGCTCTCTCCTTCAGATCGTTGGCCCGAATGTTTCTCTCTTGCCCGATTTTAACCTGCCGAGTCCAAAAGCTCCGAAGGCTCGTCTCCTTGTGGCGCAAAATCAACGGGATTCCGCTGGGATCTTCCTGGAGAAGACCCCACTTTTTTCATGCGTTCACTGTGAATTTCGTAGGAATACCGAGTCTTTCCTTCGTGGTCTGCGTACTTGCGTCCCCTCAGGTGTCCCTCAATGTACACCGTATCGCCGGTGTCCAGGGTTTTCCCCCAGTACTCCGCACTTTTCCCCCAAATAACAACACGGTGCCATGTTGTTTCCTCGGTCTCCGCGTTTGCGGACTTATACCCAGTGGCCACTTGAATCACACAGAGGGTATTGCCCGAGGATAGAATTTTGAGTTGGGGTGATGTGCCTAATCGTCCAGAAATTAAAACTCGATTTAAATCATTCATATCAGGTTCCTTTACCTTTAGGTTTTGTTTCGCAGGTAGAGGATGTGCAGGGGTTGTGCCAAAGTAACTCTATGGATGACTTGAACCCTGCAGGCTCCCAACTACCGTTTACGCTTTTGGGATCGTTAGAGCGGGCCATAAATCCCTCATTTCCCCCAAAAATTGGGCAATATTGCGATGAATCTCAGGCTTTAAAAATCGCAATAGATTTAGCATGGCAAGGTTTTGGTCCGCAAAGTCCCAACCCTTGTGTGGGAGCCGTAATTCTGGATCAGCGTTCGGAAATCGTATCTTGGGGAGTGACCGAAACCTATGGGGGACGTCATGCGGAGCGCGTCGCCATTGATCAGTTGCCTTCTCACATCGATCCTCGCCAATGCACCTTGGTTGCAACGCTTGAGCCCTGTAACCATTATGGAAAACAGCCGCCATGCGCCGAAATGATCGCTCAACGCCAATTCAAAAAAATCGTTTTTGGGGCCACCGATCCCAATCCTCAGGTGTCCGGCCAAGGGGCGGATTATTTGCGCTCTCGGGGTATAGTGTCGGTCCACAAAAATGATCCTGAGTCTCTGGCCTGGCACGCTGATTTTTTCCATGCGGTAAAGTTTCGGCGCCCGTTGTGGATTGCAAAATGGGCTCAAAACGAGCAGGGAGTGATGGCTGCAGACGACGGCAAACCCCGATGGATCACGGGACGCCAAACCCAAAATGTGACTCATGCCCTACGTCGTCGTACCGGCATGACGGTGGTCGGCGCCAACACCCTCCTTCAAGACCGCTCACGTCTTGATGTCCGGTTTCCTGATCAGGTACTAAACACCACGCCGTTGCGTGGCGTGATTGATCTCAGAGGGCGATTTCGCACTCAGCTTCCCGTGTTCTCT
>JAIXVT010000338.1 GCA_027482725.1 Pseudomonadota bacterium
AACTTCGAGAGTCTTGTGATCGAGCTTACGAGCATCATCTTTGCGCATGAAAAAATTCTACAATATTTTATCATGTAGTCAATGATTTATGTCGGTTATCCAAGGAACTGATTAATAAAATCCAGCAGGACTTCAACCCCTCCAGTTCCATCCGTTTTTACCCGATAGATCACACCACTACCCGAGACCCCTCCGCCTTCGGTAGTCCCGTAAAGGTAGCCATTATCGTGAGTGAGTGTATTAAAAGGCAACTGTCCATTTGTCCCGTTAAACTCGTGCAAGACCGAATATCCACTCCCATCGGGATTGATTTTATAAACCACCCCGCGATTAACGGAACCACCGCCACCTGTTGTACCATACAAGACGCCAGCAACCTCAACGAGACCAGCAAATGGCCTATGGCCTAATGCCCCATTAAAGTGGTGAATCACGCTGAATCCCGAACCATCAGGATTGATTTTGTAAATCACACCGTCGCTGTTAGATCCGCCATAATTCGTCACGCCGTACAGAGAGCTGCCACTCTGAATTAATCCACCGCGGGGCTGACTTCCATTTGTCCCATCAAAATGGTGCAAAATGTTGCGCTTTGAGCCGTTGGCATCCACTCGATAAATCACCCCTTGGTTATTGTTCCCGCCTTGATCGGTCGTCCCGTAAAGGTAACTCCCGATATAACTCAAGCCCTCGTGGGAAGCGATTTGCCCAGAGGCAAGGTCAAATATTTTTAAAATTTCCATTCCACTACCACTCGACCATCGGTAGAGCGTTCCTCCTCCTAAGCCCGATGAATTTGCACCGTAAAAATATCCCGAATCAGCGATCAATCCCGCATAAGGAGTCGCTCCAGTGAGGCTACTTGAAAAAACCTCTACTGCTTCAAAATAAGTTCCATCAGTATTTATGCGGTAGATCATGCCGTCATCGATATAGTTGGTTCCGTACAACTGTCCACCGCTCACTGTGAGTCCAGCAAAAGGATACCCTGCGGTAACTCCGTCAAACTCGTAAATTAATGAAAAGTTTGTTCCATCGGTATTAATACGATAAATGGTACCTGCACCATCAACACCTCCTAAAAGGGTAGTACCAAACAATACTGATCCTACCGAAGTTAGTGCAGAATACGGGGTGGATCCAGAGGTGCCGTTAAATTGATAGATCACGGAAAAGTTGCCTCCATCTGGATCGAGACCAAAGACAACTCCTGATCCGGCGCCTCCACCTACCGTTGTTCCATAAAGTCTCCCCCCGTTAACGATAAGACCACCATAGGGACCTGCTCCCGTTATTCCATCAAACTCATGAATTATTGAGTAAGCTCCACTTATAGTGATCCGATAGACAACTCCCTGCCCATGGGCGCCTCCCGAGTAAGTCACACCATAAAGAGCGCCACTTATTTCTACCAATCCCGAGTAAGGTGTTGACCCCGAGGTCGAATCAAAGTGATGAATTACAGAATAGCCCGAACCGTCTGGATTAAGCTTAAATATTGACCCAAATCCAAAATCTCCACCACTGGATGTAGTTCCGTAAAGCTCTCCTCCACTTTCAATAAGCCCAGAAAAAGGATTTGCGCCGAGTGCTCCCGAAAAATTATGGATGATTTCATATTCGCTACCATCGGTGTTGACTCTATAAATCGCTCCATAACCCGGTGAGCCTCCATTACGAAGGGTCCCATAAAGCTTCCCTGAATAAACCAGTGGAGCAGTTCTTTGTTCATACCCTAAACTTGAGTCAGTGAATTCAAATAGCTTTTGTGACGGACCCGCTCCCCTAACTGAAAAATCCACATATTCGGCAACGCCATTGATGCTGGCTCGGACAATACGTTCACCCACTACGGTATCCGTGGTCAAAGTGACTGCAGCAAGCCCCATGACGCTGGTGGTTTCACTGTTTGAAGACAACGTTCCTGTTCCCGACTGCACCACAAAATCAACTGTGGCGTTTTCTACAAGGTTGTTATTTGAATCTTGAACGACAACTTGAAACGCATCTGAAGCTGAAGAGTGTCCGATGAGTTGATTATTCCCACTATTGATTGCGATTTGAGTCGGCGGCCCGGCAGTAACGGCAACCGTGGGGAGCGTATTGGTCACAGGGATAGAATTTAAACTGGCTTGAATCGTTGTGGCACTACCCGCAACAACTCCCGAAAACACACTGGAATAGGTCCCGGCACTGTAGGTTACGGAACCAAAAGAACCTGTAGATACGCCACCGGTATTTGTAAAGCTAACACTTAATCCAGGGGCAATAATGGGGGCACCGGCTCTATCCCGCGGGGTTAGCGTGACTGTCACGGTTGATCCGCTCATCACAGTCGCACTACTCACATCGACTGTGGTTTGAGAAAAATCTAAATTTGTAGGAATACTGGCCATAGCGGACGGATTTTGCTGGCGTTTACTGTTCACTTTTAATGCGCATGAGACTTGTGTCGTGGAAACAAAAAAGAGGCTCAAAACCATTGCGATAGGATGATGAATAAAAAAGACCTTATGCGAATGGGTAAAATAGCCCCGCCCCATAAGATGATTATGATGGCTTTCAAATTGGTTTGGCAGTGTGTCGCTAACGACGCTCTTGCAAAGGGGGTTAGCGTTTTTATGTCTCACACCGTGCTGCCCCTATTCTTTTCAAGATGCCCAAAGCCTCAAACAACTGCGCCGGGGATAAGACGAGGCGCAGAACTCGTTTTGTGATTACCGACTTTTACAGCAACCGTACTTTGTATTCATGGATACTCGTTCCGCGCATTCTTGAGGTTTCTTTACCTCGATTTAGGCCGTTTCGGGCTTTTAAAACTAAAGTTCAAAAACTTCAGACAGCCGTGCTGCGCACGGAACTCGTTTTTTATAACTTTAATTTTAAAAGCCCAAGAAGTCTGACCTGTGGCTTTAAGAGAGGGGCTGTCGCGCGGATGCGGGAATTTAAAATATGCAGCTCGATTGGGGTTCAGCGGAACGGAGAGATAGGTGGAGGGAGTTTTTGCGCAAAAAATGATTGGAGTTCTAAAACCCCGTGTTCGTGGCTTTTTGATTTGAGCTGTAGCGATA
>JAIXVT010000009.1 GCA_027482725.1 Pseudomonadota bacterium
ATCGCGTGATCCACGGGCTCCGTAGTGAATTTAATCAGACCATCAATCGAGCGCTCGATCACGAACACTACCGCGTGTTGTATGATCCGGAATTTTACCCTGGTGATTTTCCTCGGTATGCTCAATACATTTGGGCGCATGCATGGGTGCGGCAACTGCATCAAAATGGAATGAGTGTGCCAGATCTCATCTGCGCCGACGCAAAATCTTTGATCGACCGAGCAAGAAGTTTTGCAATTTAAAAAAATACTTAAGTCATTTTATAGCTAGGACTCTGCACGTCCAACCGACAAGTCATCGATTTCATCCTCAGGGAGGTACTTTCCACTACTTTCAGACGGACGTGCATGCAGGTAGCGTCCCGTTGTGGCAATGGAGGCGTGACCCAGAGTGGACTGCACCAAGTGGAGCGGTGCCCCCCGATCCAACGCGTGGGATGCGTGCGCATGCCGTAACCAATGCGGAGAAACTTTCTTGAGAATCCCAGCGCGTGCCGCAAGACGAGCGATAATATTGCGCACCGTTCGGTCGGTAAGCTTTGCGCCTTGAGATTCGGGGGATACAAAAACAAAATCCCAGGATTTTTGAGATTTTTCCTTTATTGCAAACAGACCATGAATCACTCCCGCCGATGCGTGAATAATCCGCAACTTATCCCCTTTGCCGATGATTTGAATTTGCCCAGATCCGTCCGGCCGTTTTTTAATGTTTTGCCAACGGATTCCGACCGCCTCGCTTACCCGCACCCCCGTCCGGTACAGGATCTGCATCAGTGCGGACTCGATCGGGGTTTTGCAAGCCTTCATCATGGCTTGGACTTCGGCTTCGGTCAGGTAGCGTTCGCTTAACTTGTGATGAACGGGGACACCTTTCAAAAAAGCCCCAAAATTAGCTTTGACGTACCCTGACCGATGAGCAAACGAATAGAGCGATTTGAGGGCAGAAACCCCCATAGCCCGCTTTGCCCGACCACTTGCATCCAGTGTTTCGATAAAACCTTGAACCTGCGCTAAGGACAAATCCCCAAACGGGGTCGGGCTCACCCAATCCAAAAACAGCTGGGCAATCCGCTGATACGCTCTTTTGGTGTTCTCGGACCTCCCCAACAGCCATGAACGTATAAAAAGCTGATCTTGACTTGCGCTGGGGGATGCTGCGGTCGGAAGCAGAGATTTCACAAAAATTTTTAGCTCGGGACTTTTTGAGGATTCTTTATTTTTCAGCGATTTTTTGGGTCTTTTATCATTTTTTTTATCGATTCCGGGTTCGGTTTTTTTGAGATTTTTTTTCATCAATCCCTCTGCTTTTTTTACATATTTTTTATTTATAAAAAATAAATCCTGACTAAAAAAATCCACAAACCACTATTTCCGATAATGTTACTTATCGGAAATAGAAAAATCTCATTAATAATTAAAATTATCAACATTTAAATTATTATTTTGATTTAATAGTTTTGCAAGAATTGCTAGATTTAAAAAATGAAAAAATTTTTCAGTATCGGCTCTTATGGAATCGTTTTTCGTATCCAAAACGGCTTTATTTCAGCAAATTCTCCAGAGTTTGGTCTAACGATCACCAAGCGCTTGGATTCAGTTCGTAAACTGGAAGACATCGGTATGCTTTATTTTTCGTTAATTGAACGAATTTCGGATGACGTTAAAGGGAGACAAAAAAGAAAAGAAAAAATCCCTACCCCAAAAGAATCCATCGATCTCGTACCTAAGGCGGAGCCCTCTAACCTAAAAATCACGGATGTCGCAAGAATGCTAGAGATGAGTGTCGATACGGTAAGACGACTTACCGAAAGTGGAAAATTAAAATCCAGAAAAACACCCGGCGGACACCGCCGCTATCGGGTATCTGATGTGGCAAAGTGGCGTAAATAAAAAACTAGGAACTTAAAGACTCTAAATAACGTTTTGTGCTTAGAGCTTCGTTACAATCGTGGACTCTCAAACCACTTTTTATTTCCTCAGTTGTAGGAAGGACTTCATCTAAAAGCTGTCGTAAAGCCTCTGTGCTTCCTTGTTGGATGGCTTGGGTTTCAAACTTTTTGATTCTATGGCCGCTATTTTCAATTTTTTTGAAAAGATCTAGAAACGCTTTTTTTATTCGTTGATCAACTTGGCTTCTTCGTATCTTTTCTAGTCTCTCGTCCGGAACTCGCATGATTTTGCTTACAAACCAAAGCGAAGCCTTGGGCGCCCAAACAAGGCTCGACCAGAAAATGCTCTTGATTACATAATAAGAAGGAGAGGATTTATCGAGAACCATGTCTAAATTTTTTAGAACGTTTGGAATCTGAAAAAGAAGATCATTATAAAAATCTATCGCCCGTATTGAATAGGAATATTTCCCAATCCCTACTTTAACCATTTTTCCTCGCACAGCTCCAGTTTCTCTCGCAATGTCGATAGGCAAAGAAAACCCGCCTTTAACGGCAGCATTTACATAAGCATTCATTAATCGATCGCCATCCTTGACGACAACATCACCCCAGTCTGTTCCGTGCTCTTTCTGAGGGAGCCACAGGTGGGGCTCATCTAGATCTGGATTAAAAACGAGATATTTAATCGCATCTTTCCCAGCTTGAAACAAAAGCGACGACAGCACCGCTCTTTTTGTGAAAGCCCATAAAGATTGTTTGAACGAAGATGGATCAAGATTCTCGGTAATATTCCCGTAAAACTGACGATAGGTGCCAATAACTATAGAAAAAATAGTGGTCATCGCAAGGATCTCATAACTAGGTGTTGCTTTCTGACCGGTCACAAAAAGAAAATAATCGGGAGGTAAAAAACACAATAGCTGTAGAGGCGTAGACCATTTTACGGTAGTCCAAAAGTACTTCCACGTAGGCGGCACATAATTTGCATCCCACCAATAACGTTGATACCTGAGATAGGCGTTCCTTAGGTGATTAGAAAAGCCCACAGGATCGAGTTCATTTCTAAAAAAAACTTTAAACTCGAAAGCAGTTGTACCCACCCCGGCAACTGCAAGTACATTTCGTCCTCTTCCCTTATTTGACTTTGTTATAATCCGCGCAACATATTGTTTGCCGTGTCTTGTCTCGACCCAAGAAAGGTCAGGCAACACTAGAACACAAATATTTTCCGGGGTGATAATTCGGTAGATTTCCTCGCGTTTATCCGGAGAGTTTGGTTCAGCATAGGGATTTTCTAAATTTGTTGCTTGAATACGGTAAGTTTTTCCTTCTTCACTTTTCCATTGCTTTTCAATCAGATGCTCATTACGCCCGTTCATCACAGCTTGATAGTATAATTCTTCGCTAAGGGCTTCCTGAATCTCTCCTAAAGTAAACAAAGCGTTTCCCTCAGGGGTTTTTTGATTCAGCGCCTCAGCTAGGGTTGTTCTTTTTTTATTTAAGGTGAACTCAGTGTTGCCAATTCTTTTTCTTTCGTAATTACTAACAGACGAAAGGTAAGATTTAAGTGCAAGCTCTCCAATTTTGGTTTTTATATTAGGAACTTCTCGCTTGTAAAAAACATGTGCCGCGTCGATGTCCTCAAATATCTTGCTGGGTTCAGTACGCGCGATACTCGGGACGAGGAAAATAATAAAAAGCCAATAGCAATAGACCGATCTGAAAAACCCTAAAGCCTGTGCACACCTTAGAAGCATGTGATGATGTTATAGTGGATATTTCCAAAAAAAATTAGGATGGCATTATTATCTTTAAAATTAAAAAAATTGAATTATCTTAATGCTCTTAACTCTAGCCCCTGTATTTCACCTCTGCCTTTAATTTCAAGGTACACCCCCTCCCAGTTTTGAATCATTTTTCGTTGAATCATGGTGGGAATGGGAAACTCTAATCGCCCGGATTTTGCCATCGGAATTTTCCGAACTAAGCCGCAAGAGCGCTCGCATACTCGGATCTCGAGTGCTGAGCCGTCACCTCCCTTGCCCCAAATCAAAAGGTTAGAAAATCGAGCCGGATTCAGGGAAAAAATATCTTCCCCTGTTAAGGCAACGCGGTTGATGGCTTCCTTAAGTGCAACCCTCTGCTCGCCTGAGGAATGCACGATCGGTGCATTGGATTCGAAAACCTGATCACTGATCCAAACCCGGCGATCCGTTTTTGCAAAAGCATCCCAACAATCCACACGTACTCCACGGCGCGTGACCCCACATGCCACACTGGGAATCTCGGCTTCAGTGGGACGGTTGTGCGCTTCTGCGGGTTCTCCCCTGACGGGCGGCACGTGACTCCGCGTTGTTCTTGTGATTTCTTGCCGTTTTTCAGATATTTTTTTAGCCAACTGATCGCGCGTCATTCCCGCTCGTTGCAAGACGTGTTCAAGCACGGCGTTAGACTTGGGGTTCCGTGTTCCTTTAGTGATGGTGATGCGTCCTTTAGCGTTGGGGATTTCATTAACCATCACGTTAAAAACACTCATCGCATCGGGCATGTACATCCGGAGACATCCCTTGGAGGCGGGGACCCCTAGTTGTGCGTAATATGCAGTCGAATGAGAGTAGTAGCCACCAACAATGTGTAATCCCCAATACATCGGAGAACCGTCATATTTCCGAGACCGAATCCACGGCCACGGGAGCACCTCTTTAAGGCGCGATGATCCCGCTTTGAGCGGTTGCAGGGGGTACGTTCCCCAAAGTGCCCGGACTGTCCCCCCCTTACCATCGGGACCCTCTTTTCCTGTCGATAAAACCACGACATCATGTAAAACTCCGCGCTTAAAAATAACGCCAAACTCATAGTCAAAATCGTCCGGTTGACCAAAGGCAAAAAACTCGACATCGGGTTGAACAGTAAACTCCCGGATAGAATCATCAATCCTACTCAGGGGATCATTGGGGATGGCCTGCATGCCTTCAAGGTCAGCCTCCAATTCCTGTGGAGAAAGTTCGTGGGGATCTAATTGAATCGCCTTGAGCCGGTCTTTCCATATCGGCGCTTTTACGGCTTGAGGTTGAGCAAATACGGGGCTCAGAAGAAACGTCCAAAAAGTGAAAAGATGAATCATCGGCCAGGAAAATAAAACAAGGCAACAATTTAATCAATGTCTTTTATTGAGAAAACCCGAGACAAGGGGTCAGTGGGCAACGGAGTAGAAATTTCCACAACCATCCCCCAACCCCGACGTCTCTTAAAAATTTTTTTTAAGTGCTCTTTTGAATCTGAAAACTTTGAAGCCCATTCGACCAAGGCAATTTGAGCCTGAGAAAGCTCTTCAAGCACACCGCTATCCTCCAGATCAGCCTCGGAATCGATGCGGTACCAATCGGAATGAAGAACAAGACCTCCACCCGATAAAGGATAGCGATGAATCAGGGAAAAAGTGGGACTCCCAGAAAAAATGACTTGAGGGGATAATTCCTTGATCACGGCTTGGGCAAAAGTAGATTTCCCGGCCCCCAGATCACCGATCAAAAAAATAACCCCAGGAGTATTCCGTCGTAACGGATCAGAAAACAGCCTACCCGCAAACCCCGCTAAATCCGCAAGCGATACGTCATACTTGTCGGACAAGCTTGGGCCCCTCAACCTCATCTTGTCGCTTAAACAATTCGCGGAACGCTTCAGGAATGGATTCAATGACGTCACCCGCAAGCATGCCACGCGGCCCAATCCTTTGTGCGGCACATTCCCCGGCTAAAGAATGCAGATAAATTCCCGCTATCGTCGCGTGATAGGCATTCATACCCTGAGCAAGAAGTCCTCCGATCATTCCCGCAAGAACATCACCGGATCCAGCCGTCGCCAAACCGGGATTGGGCGAGTGATTTAAAAACACCAAATCATCGGGAGAAGAAAGAAGCGTTGCCGCACCCTTCAGCATCACCACAGAATGAGTAAGCTCAACGGCTTTTTTTACAGATTGAATGGGTTGATCAACGACGTGTTTTTTATCTCGCTTCAGCAATCGGGCCATTTCCCCCGGATGAGGAGTGAGAACCGTCGGAGCGTTGCGGGCTTTACACAATTCTAGGCTCAACTTTTCTGACATCAAATTGAGTGCATCCGCATCAATGACCATGGGCCCCCGATAGGTTTTTAACAATGCCTCAAGCAACTGCGCAGCGGCATCACTCATGCCTAAGCCGGGACCAATCACAATTGCAGAGTAGTCCTTAAGCTTGATTGCGTAGTCTTGGAGCTCCGTTGATTTCGGAATGGGCCAGGACATGGTTTCAGACGGGATTTGCGATAAAAGTGCGGGCATTGCATCAGCCCAGGTTGCAACGGTAACCAAACCCGACCCCATTCGGTGTGCGGCCTTTGCACATAAAGCCGCAGCCCCCGTGCGACCTACAGATCCCCCTAAAACCAAGGTATGACCAAAGGTATTCTTATGCGCATAGGGGTCGCGACGCTTCAACTTTTCCGCGACGAATCGTGGCCTGAGCAAAAACTTATCGCCCTCGTCGTTTAATTTCACAGGAAGAGATAAATTTACGTTAATGAGTTTTCCGCAATATTCCGCACCGGGGGGAAGAAAATGCCCAAGTCTAGGGAACCCAAAAGAAATGGTCATCGCCGCGCGGATGGCAATGCCCTGCATCTGACCCGACTCCCCGTTCACCCCCGTAGGAATATCAAGGCTAATGACCTGTGGAACATATTTATTGATCAACTCGACGACATCATAAAAGTGGCCCTCTAAAGAACCGCGTAAGCCCGTACCGATGATCCCATCTACCGCCCAAAAAGGTCCGGGTGACTGCAAGAAAAAAGACTCTAACTCACTGGCTTGATCAAGATGAATGAGTTTGGTTTTCAACTTTTTTAGGATATTAAAATTCGCAAGAGTCGAGCCTTTATAGTCTTTCACCAAATGGAACACCCGGACCTTACAACCCAAGCTCAATAACTGGCGAGCCACAACAAAGGCATCCCCCGCATTATTTCCTTTTCCGGCAAAAACTAAAATCTCGCCGGACTTACCGGCTTCGGGGAACTCGCGTTGAATGATTCCGGCTGCGGCACGGCCCGCGTTTTCCATTAAAAGCGTTGGCCCTATTCCGAGATCCGTTTCGGCCCAAGCATCAATGCTACGCATTTCTTCGTTCGTACATATTCTCAATAATCCATTGCTCATCAGATTCCTCCTTAAATTTACGGCGCTATAATTGCAGCCTTCATTTCACGCGTCGCTTGGCGCAACCCCACCATCACGGCACGACACACCACCGAATGCCCAATATTAAACTCTTCAAATAAATCCAGCGCCGCAATGGCTTGGACATTTTCATAATCAAACCCATGCCCAACATGAGGATGAATTCCCTCTTGGATCGCAAGGAGGCCCGCTTTGTGAATGCGCTTAAATTCTTGTTCAGCAATCTGAGGCGAGCGTTTCCCCAGCGCGCCCTGTACGGCTAAGCAATACCTGCCGGTGTGCAACTCCACCGCATCCGCACCCGCTCTGGCCGCAAGCTCTACCGCCTGAAGATCGGGTTCGATGAACCAAGATACTTTGATTTTCTTTTTTTGAAGTCTGGCTGTTGCTATTGCTATCTTTTTATAAAGTTTTTTAACATCCAACCCGCCTTCGGTGGTCACTTCGGTGCGTTTTTCGGGGACCAGACACGTCCAAGACGGGCGTAGTTTTTCGGCGATCTTGAGAATGGGTTCCGAAACAGCCATCTCTAAGTTTAAGGGAACAGAGATTTTTTTCTTAAGCTCAAAAACGTCTGCATCCTGAATGTGTCTTCTGTCTTCGCGTAAATGAACGGTGATCTGATCCGCTCCTGCATCAATAACGGTTAACGCTGCATCAACCACCGAAGGATAGGGGGTATTGCGCAACTGCCTGAGCGTAGCCACGTGATCAATGTTGATACCCAGTCGAGGGAGTAAGGATGTTTTATGACGTGGTTTCATGTTGTTGTTCCTCCATGGGATTGGGCGATGTCTTGAACAATAGCCTGAGCCAAAACTTGTGCCCAATGTTGATTCTCGGGCAGACTTTCCCCTTCAATCAACACCCGCACTTTAGCTTCAGTGCCGGAGTATCGGACAAAAATTCGCCCACGCCCCTGAAACACCTGCTCCGCCGCGCGAAGTTGTTTTTGATATTCCAGACAGTGCTCAAGCGGTTTGCGTTCGGCAACCTTAACGTTAACAAGGGCCTGGGGAAGCAATTCAATCCCATGCGCAAGTTCAGATAATTTTTTTCCGGTACGCTTCATCAGCTCCAGAACCTTAAGCGCGGCCAAGATACCATCACCGGTAGTTGTCGAATCTAAAAAAATGATATGACCCGACTGCTCTCCGCCCAAATTCCAATGGTTTTTTCGAAGAGCCTCTACGACGTTTCGGTCCCCTACCGGAACACGCACCATTTGTATTCCTTCGCGTTTAAGCGCCCGCTCGAGTCCGACATTAGACATCGGAGTGGTGACCACGGTATTGCCTTTAAGCAATCCTTCATTTTTCATTTCCAAAGCGCAAAGCCCAATCAGAACATCGCCATCAATAATCGCACCTGTTTCGTCCGAAAGAATCACCCGATCGGCGTCACCATCCAAAGCGATACCAATATCGGCCCTCGTTTGCTTGACCAGCTCGGCAACCCCTTCGGGGAACAACGCGCCCACGTGATCGTTGATATTGCGGCCATTTGGGAAAACAGCTTTAGAAAATACCTCAGCTCCCAGTTCTTCAAACACCATCGGGGCCGTTTTATAGCCCGCTCCGTTGGCACAATCTAAGGCAATTCGCATCGATGTGAGATCGAGTTCGTCAGGAAATTTGGATTTCAAAAAAACAATGTATCGTCCATGCGCCTCATCGATTCTCTGGGCCCGACCAATGTCATACCCCTTGGGGAGCTGGGCATCCATGAGTTCGGGTTGCGCTACCAACTTTTCAATAAGAGACTCAATGGCGTCACTCGCTTTGAATCCATCTTTCCCGAAAATTTTTATTCCATTATCCATGTACGGATTATGGCTTGCAGAAATCATTATTCCGGCATCTGCGCGCATACTGGTGGTAACAAACGCAACCCCAGGCGTGGGCAAAGGCCCCAGCAATACCGCCTCTCCCCCCATGGCCGTAATTCCTGATGCCATTGCGGTTTCGATCATATAGCCAGAGCGGCGGGTGTCTTTTCCGATAACAATTTTAATGCGTTTTGATCGGGCAGAGAGCGCGGCGGCGTCAGAAGCCAAGTAACCCCAATCTTTGTGAGCATTTTTGATCGCCCAGACCAAAGCCCGCCCCACTCGCATCGCAACTTCTCCTGTCATGGGAAAAGTATTGGCTTCAGCGCGAATTCCATCAGTACCAAACAACTTTTGCATGCTCATTTTAGTCCCGAATCGTAATTTTGGTTTGTGCGGGCAACGATCTTACCCACTTGAGATTCTCAGGCACGCTAACGTGTATCCATCGAACATGTTCGCCTGAGGGGAGATCGCGAGCATCAATCTCTGCCGCGAATTGATCTCCTTCAATTTTTGGATTGGGATCGTCAGTCCTTACGATCAACGTAACTTCCTGATCTGCTACTAATCCCTTTTTGTTTGACCTGAGCTTAACGGGAACATGACGAATCCGGTAGGCTTGCCCTTTACCTTGCACCTCGATCAGGGCCTCGGGATTGGCTCCATCAATATCGACACCAAAGGGCTTGAGGTCAAAAGATAACGGAAGGACCGTGGTCTGATCGATCAAACTCAAATCTATCGGCAACGAAGATAAGTACTTAAATCCATCAACCCTGCTCTTTGGTCCGGTCACCCGCACCGTAGGCGATAGCACCTCTGCTCGCGTCACCTTGAGCCCGCCCGGCAACTGACCCCGAAGCTGCAGAGACACGGGAACCATCTTAACCACCCGCTCTTCAATTTTAATGGGAACCGCATTAGGCGTAATCGATAACACGCGAACCCCAAGGGGCAATTTGAGCAAATCGCTAAAAATCCGATGGGTCACAACTCCGCCTGGGATATTGGAGACATTTGCTTTAATAGGATCTTCGGGGCGATTCTGGAGAGTTCGTAAAAAAGCCTTGGGGCCGGATAGCCTGAAAATAACTTTTTCTGGCACGGGTTCAATCAAAATTTGCCGGTCATTCAGGACAACCTCAAAGGGGATTTCTTTACTGACCTCCACGGTGCGCGATCCAAAAACAGCGACCCACAGCACGCCCGCCAGCATAAATGAGAGCAGCTTAAGGCCCAAGTTTTTTGTGATCCAATGACCAACGTCACCCATGTTGATCTCCTTGTGCCATGAGCCTCAAAATCCCCGCTATCAAATCCCTTTCGTTGAGGTTGAACTCAATTTTACCGCCGTAAACAAGATGAACCGCGGCGGTCGTTTCACTCACTAATATGACCAAAGCATCAGTGTCTTCAGTGACCCCAAGTGCGGCTCGGTGTCGGGTGCCGTAGTGCGCGGGAATGTCTTGGCTTTTGGATAGCGGCAAAAAACACCCCGCAGCAGCAATACGCCCGCGGTGAATGATAACGGCTCCATCGTGCAAAGGGGATCGGTCTAAAAAAATCGAAGAAATAATTTCAGAGCGAACACGGCAATCCAGCAACGACCCGGTATCAATAAAATTTTTAAGACCCGTCTCTCGTTCAATCACGATCAACGCTCCCTTTTTGTCTCTCGCCAATTGCGTCGCCGATCGCGCAACTTCTTCGGCGATGCTTTCGGCCTGATCATCATCCGCCTTCAGCCAAAAAGGATTTCTCCCCACCCTGGCCAACGCTCGGCGGATATCATCCTGAAAAATAACGATCACGATGATCACGAGATAATCGAAAAAATGACTCAGCACCCAGTGCGTGGCGTAAAGTCCAAAGATATTGGAGACAAAATACCCCAGGGACAAAAATGCTACGCCAAACAACATCTGGACGGCGCGTGTTCCCCGAATCAACAAAAGCAAACGATAAATCATGAACGCTACGATGACGACATCAAGCGTGTCTTCCCACCGGAAATGGGTTTGAAAATTTAATACGAGATCATGTATCGCAGTCCAGATGTTCATGCGGGAGTCGGATCAGGAAGCGCTCCTTCGGGTGTCGAACTGGCTGGGGGCTCAGATCCGGGTTTTTTTACACGAATGGGCTCTCCGCGGATCAGCTGATCCACTTCTTCGCCGTCAATCGTTTCAAATTCCAAGAGCGCATGGGTGATTCGCTCTAACGCGTCTCGATGCTCCAGAATAATCTGCTTGGCCCTGTTGTAATTGCGATCGATAGTTGCACGAATTTCCTGATCAATGGCACGCGCGGTGTCGTCGCTATAATCACGGCTCTGGTTGATTTCTCGACCCAAGAAAATGGCTTCTTCTTTTTTCCCAAAGGCGAGAGGGCCCAACGCATCGGACATTCCCCACTCACATACCATTCGACGGGCAAGATCAGTAGCACGCTCAATGTCATTGCCCGCGCCTGTTGTTTTTTGATTCAGCACGATCTCCTCGGCGATACGTCCACCCATGAGAAAGGCAATCATATTTTCAGCTTTTTCTTTATCCATGCTCACACGGTCTTCGGTGGGCAGAGTTTGGGTCACCCCAAGCGCCATTCCCCTTGGGATGATGGTGACTTTGTGAATCGGATCCGTGCCCGGAAGCTTGCGTCCCACCAAGGTGTGTCCCGCTTCATGATAGGCGGTGGTTCTCCGCTCATGGTCGGACAAGGTCATGCTCCGACGTTCTGCACCCATCAACACCTTGTCTTTGGCCTCTTCAAAATCAGCGAGTTCGACCCGCTTTTTATCTTTCCTCGCCGCAATCAGCGCACCCTCGTTAACAAGGTTTTCAAGGTCTGCCCCTGAAAACCCCGGAGTACCCCGAGCGATAATACGAAGGTCTACCTTTTCGTCGACGGGTACTTTGCGAGTATGAACTTTAAGGATTTCTTCGCGCCCATTTAAATCAGGATTAGAAACGATCACACGACGATCAAAGCGTCCGGGGCGTAAGAGGGCCGGATCCAAAACATCGGGCCGGTTGGTGGCGGCGATCAAGATCACCCCTTCGTTTCCTTCAAAGCCATCCATTTCAACCAACAATTGGTTCAAGGTTTGCTCACGCTCATCGTGTCCTCCGCCCAAACCTGCACCACGGTGGCGGCCAACGGCATCAATTTCGTCGATAAAGATGATGCACGGAGAATGTTTTTTTCCTTGTTCAAAAAGATCCCGAACACGCGATG